>JAYVSL010000033.1:0-27951 GCA_043775355.1 Planctomycetota bacterium | reverse complement strand
CCATAAGTCCCGAAAATTTTTTCGGAGCTGAATGTCAAGTGCCAATTTGCAGAAAAACCCGGTAATTCATGGCATTTTGCCTAACGCAACGCCATTGGGTCGCCGCCCCCAGGTCCTTGGCCTTGTCCTTGGCCCTGGCCGCGTTCTTGCATCAATTTCGCGTAAAGTTTTTTATATTCTGCCAAGCTCCTTTTCCCTGGCACTTTGTTACCTTGGCCATCTTCGCCACTCGCGCTGAGATCGCCCAATTCATTCAGCTTGCGCGCCATCTGTAAAGTTTGCAGTGCATCTTTGAGCTGGTCGACATCACGGGTGCCTTGCGCCATTGAGGACAGTTCTGCCTTAGCGAGGTCGAGTGAATCTTTCAGCGCATCAAGTGCCGCCTTCGCGGTGCCGGGGTTTCCGGTCTGTGCTAATTGATCCATCGCCTGACTCAGCGCTTGGGTGGCTTGTTTACCTTGTTTTCCAAGGGCGTCGGTGAGCTGATCTAATTTCTGTTTGATCTCGGCACGCAATTGTTGCTGCTGCGCAGGATCGCTGCTTTGGGCTAATTGTTCAGTGAGCTCCTTGAGCTTATCAATCTTTTCTTGGGCAGCGCGACTCTCGCCCTTGGCAAGCTCTTGGCGCATGGCCTCAGCCTTGCTGAGATCACCAGCGCCGAGTCGTTGCAGATCGCCAGTCTGATCTTGATCGGCAGTAAATTGCTGCTGATCGCGCGCCTGTATCAATGCCTTCCCCAATTCTTTCTGTTCGCCATTCAGCTTCTGGTTGTTGGTTGCCGTATCGCCTTTTTTCAGCTGATCAAAAGTAGCAGCAAGTTTGTTCAGTTGTTGAGTAACCGCTTCTGAGGTGGGTAAATCCGTGTGTGCTTGAGCCAGTGCTTCGACGCGTGCTTTGGCCGCTTGCTGAGCGAGCTGAAGTTGATGTTCGCGTTTTGCCACGCGCGCGCGTTCGGCCTCTCGACCAAAGGGATCAAGCTGTGGGAGCAATAAGACTCCCATGGCCATCAATCCGATAATAGCTGCCGTGATGGCACTCCGTCGCCATGGCGTAAACGGCAAGATCTTCGTCGCGTCGGCGGTGGTCGCTCGTGCGGCGGCCTGCGATAATACCAATTCTTGGTATACCCCGGCGCTGCCAGTAATGGCTTGAGCGGTAAGAAATAAATCGTTGGTACCAAGATTTTGATCCACCAATCGAGCAATCGCGCTCGGCCGAGTTGCTCGCCGCAAACCAACCACACTGATCGCCACGGCCAACGCCGTTAAAGCCGGAATGGCAAGCGTTGTTGGCGTAAATAGATCAGGAATTAACCCAGTCATGCGAGCGACCAGCAATGCGGCAGCGTAAATCACCGCACTAACCACAAAGGCGATGAAGGCTAGGCGAGCAAGTCCAATCAAGCGCTGACGCCGCGCAACTTCGGCGAGCAAGAGTTCCGTTTTTGAAATCGTCATGCTGAACCTCATGCGCAACGATGTGCGAAAAACGCTCTTGGACAAGCCGCGAATGCGGAGTCACGTTGCTGTGCGAAATCAAGGTAAAGGCAGGCAAAGGACGTCGATACCTTGGTGTCAAAGTGGTTCATCGTCCATGGTGGTGCGGTGAATAGCGGCGCGGTAAATATCGCGATAAAGACGGTCGAAAATATAGGCGCCTAACTCTAAGCCTTGCTGAATGAAGTAGCGCCGTTGCGGATCTGACCAGCGCGCTTCGATGACGTTGAAGAATTCTTCCGCATGGCGTTCATCAATTTCAGCGTGCAGTTTGTAATGCACAAGGTGATCGGCCTGAATCCAACCGTGCGCGACGGTAGCCGCGCCGATTGCGGCGGAACAGTCGGCAAAGGCGCACTCAATGATACCCATGCAGGCGATGCCGACTTCTAATTCGTCGAGCAGGCAGGCGGTAGTGAGAACGGAATTGAAAGCACGCAGGCAAGGCCAGAGGGACAATTGATCAAGTTCTTCTGGTTTACCGTCGATGGTGCGAAGAAATTGTTGGAACGTGGTTTTGTGGAAATGCTTTTCGTTGAAGCCGCCATGTTCTTCGATGAGGTTCCTGAGAATATCCAGGCGTAAGGATGGCTCTGGGATACGCCCAACCAGCGCTGCCATGGGACGAGGGAAAAATTCAACCGCGAAATAGAATTGTTCTTGAGTGCGGCGAAAGGCGGCCAAATCGAGCGAACCATTTTTAAGTGCCGTAAAAAACGGGTTTGAGGTGATGGCGGTTCGATGCAAAATTTCGCTGGCATGAGTCGAGACATGAGAGGTGGAAGAGGTATGGTTCATAGTCAAATTTCCGCCGTGTTGATGTTCCAGTGACCTGGGAGTGTTTGGTACGTGCTGAACACGGTGGCCGTGCTCACCGATTGGATGCGATGGCTTAAAGCGGTTTGCATGGCAACTGCGTCCGCTGGTGCAACGGCGACGAAAAGCAGCGGATAACCCGCATTGGCGGCCAATGCCAAGGCCGCGTTCAGTACATTCAATCCATCGCTGAGTGTGCGATACGAAAAACACGAGAGGTGGGCGCTGCGTATATCCTCAGTCGTATTGATGGTCACACGTTTGGCGCGCAGGGTGTCTTCGATTCGTCCGCAAGCATTTCCCTCGTCAGCGAGAAGCCATTGCGGGGTCATGATGGATCGCACGGTCGGTTCGGAGTGGGGAAGTCGGAATTTTTTCGCGGCTAATTGGTTGAAGCGTTTTAGTCCTTCAGTACTGCCCGTTTGACGAATGACGGAGGTCGATGAGTTTGCTTCGTCGTGCTTGCTCGTTCGAAGCCAGAGAATTGAAACCGTATCGACTGGTAAAAATGCAGGTATTCCCACGCGCCCGGTGTAGGTCGTCGGCGTTATTGATGTTCCCGCCATAACGACGGAAAAGGCACCGTGAACGTGCTTGCGGAAACGAGCCTGGATGCTTCTCGCAAGGCGGATGAGGGTCATTCCGCCGCGAGCTTCCGCTGCGATTTTGAGGTCGCCAAGATATAATAAGGGAATGTTTACCCCATCGGGCTGAACGACTTGTCGCAGGGATGCGCCTAATACGCCAAGAACTTGGTCATGCGACTCGGCAATGGCATAGGCGGCTTCCCCGAGAGCGTGAAAGAACTGCCAGTTATTGCCATCGTGGGCGATGGTGAAGCGCCGGCCTTCATCCAGTGGATAGGTGAACTGCTGATCGAAAGAGATTAATGCATTCGCTAAGATGGGATTGGCCGGGCCTTCCAAGACCGTCAGCTTCATGGTTTGCGGCCAAGATGCAGGGAACGGTAAAAAAAGCTGCGATCTCGTTGATGCAATGACGAGGAAGTGACCCAATGAAATGCTGATCCAAGTTGTGGAATAGTCAGCGAACTGTTGAGTTGTCGGATAATTACCCAGCCGCCAGGTCGCAGCGCACGCCAGGCAAGATCCAGGGTATTTTTCGCCTCATCTGGCGACAACCAATCAAGAATGTTCGACAAGTGCACGACGTGGAAACGCTCAGGCATGGTGCTTAATGCGCTGTCCATAGTCCCGGTGGTCCAACTCATTTCGGCTAATTTTTTTTGCGCGGATGGGATTAACCACTCTGCTGGATTGGTCGGCGGATACGTACCGCGCAGGAGTTGCCACAGATACGGATTTGTCGCTGCGGGCAGCGTTTTTATGACGTGGTACAGGCGGGCGGCAAAATGGCGATGAAATGGTTGTATGGCGTTACTGGTGGCACCTGCTCCGAAGAGCCTCACCAAATTCGCTAGCGACATGACTTCCGCAAAGGCCTCGTCCAGGGCGTGGACAAGGTCTGATTCAGGCGAGATTCGACGTTGTTGTTCGGTAATGTCGTCGAGCATCAAAAGCTCGTTTATAGCGGGTGCCATAGGTGCTAGATGGTGACGCAAAGCCGAAAATACCAGTTCGTATCTACCGGCATGATCCGGGCCTAAGTGCGCGACCTCAGACAAGGGACCGAGGCAATCATCTTGAAGATGAAGCGCCTTAAATATTTTCTGACAGAATTCGGAACGTAACGCTGCTGGCATAGTGGCATGGCCAAGAACGGCCATACGGGTGTTCGCATCACTATATTGACGCAACCAGAGTTTGACTCGTGTCAGCGCAATTTGGGCTGGGTTTGGATCAACTAAGTGCAGCCGCGCGACATGCGGCATTGCTGCCACGACAGCGGCAGTGCAACCGCCAGAGGCAATCTGAATGACGTCGATCCCATGCGATGTGTCAGAGCACTGATCAATGACCCAACGATCAATCAGGGGGTCCTCTCGAACTTGGGCAAAAGCCAACGGCATTTTTGCTGCTGCAAGGACCCAAGGAGATAAAGTTGGCCCACTGATGTTCACGATCGAAGACTATGCTTGCCAAGGGAGTCCGTCAACTCAGCATAAAGGCGATGAATCCCGAAGTTTATCACCTCTTTGCTCGGGCTTGCCCTTACATCCTGATCTGGCTGATGGGATTTCTTGCGCTGACGATTTTCACTTTGATGGTGCGGGCATATCGCAAACAGGAAAATATTCATCGCGACACCATGATCGGCGGCGAGCTCCCAGGCATACTGCTCGTATTGATGCACAGTGTTTGCTTCGGCTATAGTTGTTATCTTCAGGATTGGTTGTCGGCGTTGCTATTTGGCTGGTGGGGTCCTGGCTTTTTGGTGGTAGCGACGTTGGTGGTCGCAAAACGACAGGTGAATTGGCAGAAAATTGCCCGCGCTACTTCAGTCACGTGCAAACTTAATTACCTGCTATTAGTCGGACTTTTTATTCATTATGGCGACTACGCCCCGGTATTCGCCTACAGCTTGTGGATCATGCATGACCAGGTTCGTTTGGCTTGGCTGCAGCAGAATGCCGATCGCACCCGCCGAGTTTTTGAAGATGGGTGGATTCCGCGAATCTGTTATCCGCTCTTTCTTGCTATTCCATTTATCGATCCCAATTTCCCATTTCGCTGGGTATGTGCGGCTGCGGCAAGTGTGATTTGGATCTTGTGGCTGTGGGGTTTGGCGCGATTGATCAAGGCCGGAGCCTTCCGCAATAAGCCACAATCATTCACCGCAAATCTCCGCGACATTGTCTATCTCAAGAAAAGCTAAACAGGTGAAACCAGTGGACGCGAAATACGTAGAGCATTGCCCATGAGCGATCTCACCAGTCGTAAATGGATCGTCGCTAAAGGTGTCATGTTCGCGTTGATCGTGGTGATGTCAGCGGTCGGAATCATGGTTTACGATGATCGTTGGCAGCGGTTTGTACTGCTGGTGATCTGTCTGTGGGCCGCGTGTCGCTTTTACTATTTTCTTTTTTATGTACTTGAACGGTATGTCGGCGTGGCGGGGCGGTACGCGGGGATTTGGGATTTACTGCAACGACTGTGGTCGCAGCGACGGCGTTGATGTTTCGGCTTTGATAAAACGGCGTCGGTTATTTGTCCGATTGCTTCTTGCGCCATTTCTCCAACACCTCCTTGGCCTTGTCGATCGCCTTTTCTTCGAGATCTTTGACGGTGTCGGGTTCGATGCCGAGCTTTTTCCCGAAGGTCGCGGCGAGGGAATCGCTGACGATTTTCCATAGACCGGCGGCTTCGGCGCTGGCGGTGCCTTCGAAACGGTTTTCGTCGATGGTAACCGTGAATGACAACGGCAATTGATCGCCTTTGGCGTTGATGAATGCGACCAGTGGTTTTTCTAACAGGGCCATGGTTTTACTGGTGGATTCTGGCACCGCTGCGGTGACGTGGTTGAGGACTAAGCTCCAATCCATGACGATCATGCGCTGGTCGTGTGACATGTGCCAATGGTCGGTGACGCGGACGTCGCAGGTGCCGTCGCTCAATAACGTGAACGGGCCGCCGATCTGGCTGGCCAGCAAAGCCACGGGGAGATCATCAGCGGTCCAGGTGGTTGATCGTCCCAGATCATCGCCGGTGGTGGTAAGGTTGAATGGACGTCCGGCGATAGTGCCGTTGGCATTGGTGCGAAAGAGCGAGTCGAAAATCGCCCAGCGACTGCGCAATGGATTGGCGGTCAGTTTTTCAATCGTAACCGGAACGCTAAGCGGATGTTTACGCGTGTGGTCGGTGTAGATGACGTCGACCTTGCTGATGACGAGTGCGGTGACCTGAAATTCACGGCGTTTCTTTTTTTCGTTCTTCACGGTCACGGAGATTTTCTCGCCGCCGCCGTCATCAGCGATGGAAATCACAGCGTCATCTTTTTGCTTGATGGCCGGGGCTTGTCCGGCGATTCCGCGTTCAAATTTCCCATGCACGCCGTCAACGGTGATCGCGTCGACTGTGATCACCGCAGCAAATACACGCCATACCGGCATCGAGATGGTCACCTGGTCGACGGATAAATCGATGAGTCCGGCGGGATGATGCTCACGCTTGACGACGATGCCGCTCGCCGCGAATTGTCCGGTGAAAAGGTTGCCGTCGATGGTTTTGGCGGTGATGGAAATTCCACTTCGTTCACGTTGGCGTTCCAGCAACCAATGAGCGAGGTCACTTAAGAACCATTGATTGATCACTAAAAGTGCGACGAACATCATGGCGGTGATGCTGGCTGAACCGATGAGGATCCAACGCGTCCAGCGTTTGCCGCTCGGTTTTGGTTTTGGCGGAAGCGGAGATTTTTTACCAAACGAATCGACAGCGGTGATGGACTTTTGAGCCGCGACGGTGGGAGGATCACTCTTGGTCTTCGGTGATCTTGTGCTGATCAGCATCCCGATTAACTCGACGATAAGCGTGATGAAGGACGAAATCATTCCGCCGAAGAGAGCGCCGATAACGGATATCACGGGCGCGACCAACGTTTCGATGGCACCAACTAATACCAGAATTAACGCTTCCATGTGCAGGCTCCCAAAAGTTTACGAAAAACCCCTGGTCGAAAACCAGGGGTTTCATCACGCGCCTTCCGACGCAGTTCTTACTTGGCGGCGGGCATAGGTGCCGAGGCTGGCGGGTAAGCCAGGGCGATATCCCCAACTTTTTTCTCGCCAACTTGGATGTTCGACACCGTCACGACCCAGTCGTAGTCCTTGCGGCTGACTTTGAAATTCCAGCGCAGTTCGATGGTGGCGGTGATGCCAGCAGGGATTTCCAAATTATTGGAGCCGCCCGTGGGACCATTTCCTGCGTGGTATCCAGTGAATGGGTTCCAGCTGCCACCGGTTTTGCGATCAGCGATGAAAGTTTGGCCATCAATCGTGGTGCGAAAGCCGGGCATGGTTTGGCCATCACCATTTTTCAGCATGATCGCCTCTTTGCCGTTGTTGGTCAGCGAGAGGTTCACGATCAAGTAGCGATCGCTTTGCTTGTAATGCGTGATGGTCGCCTTCAGGCCGACGTCATTGCTAGCCGTAGGGGCCTGCTCAAGCGGAAAGGTCTGCTCAGTCTTGCGACCCGATCCGCCGCCACAGGCGGTGAGTGCGAGGAAAGTGATGGCGATGAACGCGAGGGTGAGGTTGCGCATAAACACTCCTTGTTGTTGGGCGCATTACTTACGCTCTGACATCAGCGGTGCAACCGCCGGAGCGGCTGGTGCAATCGCACGAGGTCCATAGTCTGCTCAACCCTCAGGGAGAACCCCATGCCATTGCCGCGCCTCGCACCTAGCTCTCATCTCGATCACGTCCGTTATGAAATCCGCGGACCATTGGCTCGGCGCGCCCAAGAATTGGAAAAGGCCGGACATAAAATCATCAAGCTAAACATCGGAAATCCCGGTGCGTTCGGCTTTCGCATGCCGGAAGCCATACACACGGCGATAGTTGAAAATCTGCATCAAGCGGATCCGTACAGTCATCAAAAGGGCATTTTGCCAGCGCGTGAAGCGGTCGTGCAACAGCAGCTCAGCCGTGGCGTCACCAACATCACGGCGGAAGATGTCTTCATCGGCAATGGCGTCAGTGAGCTGATTCTGCTGTCGATGCGTGCATTGTTGAATGACGGCGACGAGGTGCTGGTTCCCACGCCTGATTATCCGCTGTGGACTGCAGCGGTGACGCTTAACGGCGGAAAAGCGGTGCACTATCCTTGTCCGCCTGATCAAGGATTCTTGCCGGACATCGCTGAGCTGCGCAAACGTATTACGCCACGCACGCGGGCGTTGGTGATCATTACGCCGAACAATCCGACCGGCGCGGTTTATCCCAAAGCGCTGTTGCAGCAGATGGTCGCTTTGGCCGAGGAACATGGCTTGGTGGTTTTCAGCGATGAAATCTACGACCAGATTACGTATGACGGCGCGGTGCACGTGCCGCTCGCAACCTTGGTCACCAAGACCTTGTGCGTGACCTTTGGCGGCTTGAGTAAAGTCTATCGGGCGTGTGGTTTGCGCGTCGGTTGGTTGATTTACTCAGGCGAAAAGAGTCACGCGCAGGACTATTTTCTGGCGATGGATTTGATGGCGAGTTTGCGTCTGTGTCCCAACGTCCCAGGTCAGTATGCGGTGCAGGCCGCGCTGACCGGCTATCAATCCATTCACGATTTAACCAAACCAGGCGGTCGACTTTATCAGACGCGTCAGGCGATGATCGACGGCATCAAGCGTAGTCGTCATCTATCGGTGGTTGCTCCGCAGGGTGCCATGTATGCATTCGTGAAAGCCAAGACGCCGGGCTTTCACGATAAAACTTTCGCCCTCGATTTACTGGAAAAAAAGCACGTGTTGATCGCCCCTGGCACCAGTTTCAACGTGCCGTATCAAGATCACTTCCGCATCACGTTATTGCCAGACGAAACTATCATGGCCGAAGTGTTGCGGCGGATCGAAACGCTGCTCGACGGCGGATGACGGGTTCAAAGACAGAAAGAAATTGAACAAGAGAAACGGAGGAACGGAGGGAGAAGAAGTCAGCAGCAGATAATCAGAGAACAGTTTTCCTGCCTTCCTCCGTTTCTCCGTCCCTCTTGTTCAATGGTTGTTTGAGCGATTTCCTGAGCATTGCTAATTACCGAATGAAAACCAAGCGTGACGATGAGTTTAATTCATCCAGCCTTGGCGAATAAATTCCAAATGCCGACGGCGGTGATCAAGAGCGCAAGTCCGGCGGCTAAAATCCCAGCCGTGTTCAGGATGATCCAAGCGGCCCAGCCACCACAGGTCGGGATGAACCAGACCCACGCTGGACCGTGGCGTAAGTGCCAGGTTGGATAATCGCGTAGCCAGCGTGCGATCGGCATAATGAACCATGCGATCACAGCGAAGGCCAGTCCAGAGACGATCACCACGATCAGGATGCTTTGTGATTCGCCGCTCATGGAGCGCATGGTCACTCGTCCTTCTCGCCATTGCCACCACAAGTAAAGCCCGCCGATTATCGGCAAGATGTTCATCGCCATCATCACTTTGAAGTGGTGCAGCAGATGAAGCTGAAGTCGCGGTGGGCCGTTGGTTCCGTTGGAACTGGCGGTCTTCCTCACGTCCCGTCGTTGCGCTTTGGAATCTACTTCGGGCATAACACGATTTATGCGGGTATCATCGCCGGAGCAATGCGCGTGATCACATTTCACGACGACTCGGGCGCTTGCGGATGGAACACTTCCGTCCTGCATGCGCGCTTCTAGCATCCCGCCACCCAGATCATCCCACCGCCATTCAGGAGCAACCTCATGTCCATCGCCGCATCATCCGCCTGGAAAGCGTTGGCCACTCATGCCAAAGCCATCAAAGAAACGCATCTGCGCGATTTGATGCAGGACGGTAAACGCTGTGCGGCGATGACGGCGGAACACGATGGCGTGTTGCTTGATTATAGTCGTCAGAACGCCACCGGAGAAACGCTGTGCTTGTTGTTGGAACTGGCCAAGCACGTTGATCTGAAAGGTCGCCTGCAAGCGATGGCGAGCGGCGAGCGGATTAATCCGACGGAAAATCGCAGCGTGCTGCACATGGCCCTGCGTGCCGAAGCGAAGCAAAAAATCATGCTTGATGGCGAAGATCAAGTTGCCCAAGTGCATAAAGTTTTGAAACAGATTAAAACCTTCAGCGATCAAGTTCGCAGCGGCAAATGGAAAGGCGCGACCGGCAAAAAATTGACCGATGTGGTCGCCATTGGTATTGGCGGAAGTTATCTGGGACCAGAGTTTGTTTATGAAGCGATCAAGACCGATCCGGCGGCGGCAAAAGCGGCGAAAGGTCGGCGTCTGCGCTTTTTAGCCAATGTCGATCCGATCGATGTGACGCGGGCGCTCGAAGGCTTGGATCCAGCCACCACCTTGGTGGTGGTGATCAGCAAAACCTTCACCACCGCAGAAACCATGCTGAATGCCAAAACGCTGCGTGCATGGCTGGTGAAAAAGTTGGGCGCCAAGGCCGTCAGCAAACACATGGTCGCGGTGTCGACCAATCTGAAAGATGTGGCAGCGTTCGGTATTGATCCGAAGAACGCTTTCGGTTTCTGGGACTGGGTCGGCGGTCGTTACAGCGTATGCAGCGCAGTCGGCGTGGTGCCGTTGGCTTTGCAGTATGGTTTCGCCCAGGTGCAAAAATTCTTGGCTGGTGCGCATAGTGTTGATCAACATTTGTTGACTGCACCGCTCGAAAAGAATGTGCCCGTGTTGATGGGATTGTTTGGCGTGTGGAATTCGTCGTTCCTTGGTCATCACACCCGAGCGTTGCTGCCCTACTGCCAAGCGCTGCTCAAGCTCGCGCCGCACATCCAACAGGTCGACATGGAATCGAACGGCAAACGCGTTGCCCTTGATGGCGAAACGCTGCCGTTTGCTGCGGGTGAAATCAATTTCGGAGAACCCGGAACCAATGGCCAGCATTCATTCTATCAACTCGTCCATCAAGGTCGCACGGTGCCCGCTGATTTCATCGGCTTCATCAAGAGCCAGCAGCCCGTCATGATCAAAGGCGAAGTGGTCGCCAATCATGACGAACTGATGGCGAACTTCTTTGCCCAGCCAGATGCATTGGCTTACGGTAAAACCGCAGCACAGCTGCGCGCCGAAGGCGTGGCCGAATCGTTGGTGCCGCACAAAGAGTTCCCAGGCAACCGCCCATCGAATGTGCTGTTGCTCGATAAACTCGACGCCTACAGCACCGGCCAATTATTGGCGCTCTACGAACACCGCACCGCTGTCCAAGGCTTCATCTGGGGCATCAACAGCTTTGATCAATGGGGCGTGGAATTGGGCAAGGTGTTAGCGAAACAAGTACGCACCCAACTGGCAGGGAGTCGCGGAAAAGGCAAGGCTGCCGTTGCGGGATTTAATCCATCGACGACGGCGTTGCTGAAGCGGTATTTAAAATAAGCAAAAGAAAATTTCTAAAGAAGATAGCTAACCATAGAGGGCACAGAGGACACAGAAGGCAAACCGGTGATTTCCCTCTGTGCTCTCTGCGCTCTCTGTGGCTAAATTCTGTCTTCGCTTTTTTTTATGAGTTGAGTCTATGCGGCATTTGAATCGGGTATCACGCGTCTAGATTTCCTGTTTTTTCCGCAGGCGAACACCCTTTCCGATACCGATGATCCGGCCCAGGATTCGCCAGCGCATCAACCCAGCCCGCCTTGGCGCCAGGGAAACTATCGTACGCCGCTATATACGGTTTGATGTCATAGACCGGTGAACCATTAAGAATGTCGCAGCCGCGAATGGTGATGCGTGGTCCGCTGATCGCGATCAGTTGCACGGCGGATAAGCCCATGCCGTTGGGACGATCGGGACTGCGGGTGGAAAGGATGCCGCGTTTGACGGTGTCGCGTGGTGGGATGATTTGATGTTTCCAGCCGTTGCTGAAACAGAAACCGAAAATGACCCAGCAATAATCGAAGCCGAGTAAATCCTTCACGGTATTTTGCAGACCACTGCGCAGCACGATGGTGGCTTCGACGGCCTCGCCGACGTTGGCTTGGCGCGGGGCTTCTTCGCGCCATTGAAACGGCGAATGCACCATACCGATGGGCGTGATGGTGTGCTGATAATCATCGGCCAAGGTGTATTTCGGACGACTGAAGCGACCGGGACGTTTGACCATGTTAGGAAACCTGAGCGCGAGCGATGAGGGGGGCGAGCCAGGTATCTTTCGCTGGACGACGACCGTGATCATTCCATTCGCCGATGGTGGTGAGGCGTAAATCCCAGTGGATGGTGTCTGGACCAGCCTGTCCGGCAGTGATCAACGTGCGCAGCCCGGCGCGGTCGACGCAGGTCGGTTTTCCATTCACCTCAATCATAATCGGCGGCGCGTCCAACAGGCGGCTGCCGGTACGGGCTTCGTGCGTGGCCAATATCTGCCCCAATTTATCGTGACTGCAGCCCGACAGCGGCGCGTCATCGACGAAGGCCACGGCCAGCACGGCGCCATCAGCGAGCACTTCGGCGGCGTGAGCTGCGACGCGATTCTCGCGGATAAATTGGCTAAATAATTTATCGATGGCCTGGACCAGCGCGACGGCGGCATCAGCCGTGATGGGCGGATGGATTGGCCGCAGGACAATTTTAGCAGCGTCAGGAAGGGTATTCAGTGCGGGCATGATAGGGTTCTAGCGTGATGTGCGCGCTTGTCCCGCACGGTGGTGCCGATGGTTATTTGCGTCAGTCATCGCAGCGAACCGGCTCTATCGGATTTCTCGTCTGGAATAAACGCCGTGACGCTCAGCTCGGTGTGGTGATTGCCAGCACGTCGATGGGCACCCATGATCTTGCCCATGGAAGAGTCACTGTGGCCATTGCGCGGGGTGTTGTTGTTTCTGCGTTCACCGCGCTGGTGGATGCGGCCAATGCTGGGCATGTCGTTGGCCATGTTCGCTTTCATCGGCATCGGCTTGGGAGTGGCCTGGGGTCTGTGGCCGAACGTTATCATCACTGGATGGTCACGGTGGTTGTACGCGCTTATTGCGGTTGGTTTGGCGGTCGCGTCGGTGGTGGTGGCGTGGGTACTATTGCTGCCGTTGCTCATGTCATTTCTGTTGGAGGACCTGGCCCGCAAAGCGGTGGCCTATGTCAAGGAGCAGGCAGCGAAGCCTTCGGGCGATAATGCTTTCAGCGTATTAAATAGTACCGCCAGTCATGAATTGTCGATGATGCCGAGTATCCTGGCGAGCTTGAAAGTTCTTGGTGGAACGTTGCCGATTCGCTTGGGTTGGATCAGTGCGAGTTTCATCAGTGGCTTGATCATCGCGCCGCTTGGTGTGGTCATCAGCGCACTCGGTATGGGCCACATCGCATGCATTGACGCCATTGATATTTCGCTCGGTTTGCGCGGTTTTACTGGCGCAAATCGTCTTGTCGCTTTGAAGACGCATCGCAATGAAGTTCGTCAGGCCGCGCTCACGGCAGGCCTTCTTCATTTAGGTTTGGCCGTCACGGTGATCGGTTGGTTATTGTGGCTACCGGGAATCGTGGTTGGCGCGGCGCTGCGCACGCGGACGTGGCCAGATCAGCGTGGCGAAGCAAAGACACCATCCGTTCTTGACGAGCCTGGAGTATGAGGTCGTCACGTTTTTCCTGCGCTTCGTGGATGCTCGCCCCACGTACGCCATCGACGACGCTGAAGTCGTCCTAGCATCTCCACCATGTCCGACCTAACCCCGGCTGATGTTCTCGGTCCCAATGGACTGATCGCCGGAATTTTGCCGGCCTATGAAAGTCGTCCTCAGCAAATCGAGATGGCTGACACGATAGCGCAGGCCGTCAACGACCGCAGTCACGCCATCATCGAAGCGCCGACGGGCGTCGGTAAAAGTTTTGCTTACTTAGTTCCATTGGCGCTGCACGCCTTGAAAACTGGCACCAAGATTGTGATTTCGACCGGCACCATTGCGCTGCAAGAACAGCTGATGCGCAAAGACATTCCTTTGGTGCAGAAGTTATTTCCTGAATTGAAAGCGGTGTTGGTCAAAGGTCGCCAGAACTACGTTTCGCTTCGCCGCCTGCAATACGCCGCCGGGAATGGCCAACAGGCGATGTTCGAAACCCGCGAAGAAGCGGTCGCGCTGAAAGAGTTGCTCGATTGGAGTGGCGAAACCAAAACCGGTGAATTATCCGATCTCGGCTATGATCCGCCGCCGTTGGTGTGGCGTCAGGCGCAGAGTGATCGCAATAATTGCCAGGGCCGCAAGTGCCCTACCTATGCCGAATGTTTTTTCTATCAGGCACGCAAAGAAATGGAGGACGCCCATCTGTTGGTGGTCAATCATCATTTGTATTTTAGTGACTTAAGTCTGCGCGAAGAACACGCGGCGATTTTACCAGCGCACAAGATCGTGGTCTTCGACGAAGCTCATACGCTCGAAGATATTGCCACCGATCACCTTGGCATTTCGATTACCGAAGCACAAATCCGCTGGTTCCTCGACGGACTCTGGAGCCGCAAGAGTAAGGGATTGCTCAGCCGAGATAATTATTCATCCGCTCGCGACGCCGTGGAAGTTGCACGTGACGCTGGAGAACGTTTTTGGAAAGAAGTCGCACGCTTAGCAGCAGACACGCAAGACACCATCAAGCTGACGGCGCCGCATTTGATCGAGAACGTCCTGAGTCCATCGTTGGAAGCGGTCGCCAAAGCCCTCGACACCTGTCGGGCACACGTTGACGACGATAATGCGCTGAATGAATTAACCGCGCAGCAAGAACGTGCGCTGTCGCTTTCAGGATCTCTCCGTTGGGTCATCGAACAGCTGGGGCCGGAACATGTCTATTATGCCCAGGTGCCAACCGGGCGTGGATCGCCGTCGTTATCCGCCAGTCCGCTGTCGGTTGCAGACCTGCTGAAAAAGCAGCTCTTTGATGAAATTCCCACGGTGATTCTCACCAGCGCCACGTTGGCAGCGGATGACAGCGATCGCTTTCTTTTCCTACGTCGTCGCCTTGGCCTTGAAGGCGGTTTGGCGAAGCGCCTCGATAGTCCCTTCGATTATCAGACTCAGGCCAAGCTGTTGCTGAACTCATCGGCCATTGATCCCAACAGCCCACGTTTCGAACGCGCCATGGCCGCGTGGCTCTGTGATTATTTACAAACTGCAGAAGGCGGAACGTTCGTTTTATTCACCAGCTATCGCCAACTCAAAGTGGTCCACGATTTAGTTCGTCCTGCACTCGACCGCGCCAGCCGCTTTGTCCTGCGGCACGGCGACGGCATGGGCCGCATGCAAATGCTCGATTTATTTAAACGCGTCGGCAACGGCGTCCTGTTCGGCACCAGCAGTTTCTGGGAAGGCGTCGATGTCCCTGGCGACGCCCTCAAACACGTCATCATCACCAAGCTGCCATTCGAAGTCCCCAATCATCCCGTCGTCGAAGCCCGCCACGGCGACATCAAACGTCGCGGCGGCAATCCGTTCATGGAACGCACCGTCCCCGAAGCGATCATCCGGTTAAAACAAGGATTTGGTCGCCTGATCCGCACCAAGAGCGACACCGGCACCGTGGCGATTCTCGACCACCGCGTGCTCACCGCCGCGTACGGCCGATATTTTCTTCGCGCGCTACCAGCTTGTGCGACGGAGATGATTCAGTTGGATCGGTATGCAGGGGAGGAATAAATGTTGGGGGTGGGTTGGCTGCTGTTGATGAGGTGGCATCTCTCGCGGGCGGTTGATATCTCGGACTGGAATGACTTGGTTTGTATTTGTGTTCGGCTGCTTAAGGCGAGCAATCGATATGGACAATGCCAAACCTAAACCCAAATTGGCGAGACGTACGGACGATAACCATCAGCCGTCTTACTCGGCGAAATCCACGAAAGTGAAATCATGAAATGGCTGCCGATGACATTCCTCTTCTCGCTGTTGGCATGTACCCATGCCGTCGAGCTGTCCAAGGAAGAGATCCTGAAGATTATCGTGCAGCCGTCATCTGATGATGTCGTTGCTGAACTTCAGTTGTATCCGGCCGGCAAGTGCAGATTCACTTTGAAGGTCAATCTCGCGAATGGCACAGCGGATCTGGTGGAATATTCCGCGCAGCAAAGGTATGTAGACGGTAAATATGTGGTGGTCAGTCCAAAATCCACGAACGCCGGTATTCCGCTCCATATGGTGCGAGCCTACGATCCCCAATTACGTCTCTTCTACGGTTGGGATGTGTACGCTGATGGAACAATATTAAATCAAAGCGGAATGTACGACTCTGAACGAAAAATTATGTCATGGTTTGGCGATAATGTGGTTCAGGAAAAACACCTATTATTGAGATCCATACAGTCATTTGCCGACCGCTCTTTGATTACCTGGAAAGTACAGACCTATTGGGACAACAGGTTGCAGCTTGAGGCGCAGGGTGAGTGCCAATCCATTTCCACCGATCATCAACAATAAATCGGCTGACCGACCCGATCATGAAAATGGCGTGATCATTTACGTCGGGCCACCTTACCGAATCGTAGTAGACAGCTTCGCGCGCCTCTTAGGGTGATCGTCATGTCTATTTTTTCAGCCACGGTCAGAGCAATTTCCTTGAGTAGATTTTTCATATCGTTAATGGCGGACAGATATTTCTGTGAGCGTGGTCGGTGGCCTCGTTTTCTGCGTGCGATGCTGATCTTGTCGTTCACCGTTACCATCTCTTCGGCGGTAGTGACAGAGCCAGTTGTTGGTGTGGTAGAAGGCGAGCCGCAGCGAATAACACGAGTCAATGCAGGACGAAATGTATGGAAGATCATGGCCGTTGGAGACGATGATACCTACCGTCATTGGTTGTCGGTCTGTCTGGATTTGCCCGCAGGCGAAGCGTTGCGCTCTGCCTGCGTGGTGGAATTGCGCTCGCTGAAGCCATTGCCCAGTGTGTTCGTGTCTGGTTTTCACGTGGCGCGCGCGGAGTTACCGGCGGCAAGCGATCCGTGGATGCTCGCCATTGGCGAAGAAGTTCCTATTCCTATTGCGCGATCGGTACTCGTGGCCGTACGAAAAATTTTCCAGGGTCCGCTGTCTGTACGTGGCTGGAATGATTCAGGAGCCATCATCAGCGTGAGTCCACTGCCGGCAGCAAATGAAAAGCCTACGGAGGTTGCTGTATTGGATCGGCTCTGCGGTTCGTTAAGTGAGGCCGACTTTCGTCGCTTGGTCGGTGTGCGCCCGAGTGACAAAGAAATCATGCCGTCACCAGAGATTTCACCTGTGCAGGCAAGTATATTGGTGAATCTCGATTTGCGTTCTGACAGCGGCAAGCAACCAGAATCGACTTCAGCGCTGAAAACAACGGGTGGAACGTGGACGTCGTCAGGGTTATTTTTACCTGGGCATCGTTTACGGCGCTTTCCGCAAAAATACCCAGTTCGGATAATCGATGCTCCTGTTCCTACGGCTTCGTACAACGCGGATATTTACCTACCAGATGACCTTGGTCGTTCGCTGACCGTGACATTAGTATTTTATCAGGCTTCTAATGAGCTTGAACGCGACAATCTTTTTAGCATTGGTCGTCGCAGTCGGTGGCTGAGCGCACAGACGGGAAAGGAAGATGTTTTATTCGTGGGTCTAGAAAATCGCTGGGCGCTGTTTCCTGCGCTGTTTCCTGCGCTATTTTCAACGCCAACGGAACCGCAGAAATCAATGACGCTGGCCCTTGGCCAGTGGCACACCGTGACGGTGGGTGTGAATGATGGGCGACAAAGCATCCGGATGATGGTGGATGGTCAGGCAGCGAAAGACATAATTCGCCCCGAGATAAAAGGCACGGCTTTTCCTCGCCGAATTGATGAGGCAGGAGATAACGTTTTGTCATTTGTTGACCCAGGGATGCCACGTCATTTTCATGGCTTTATTCAACGAATTATGATTCATCGCGGACTACTCTCAGTTGCTGCAATGTCGGATGTACATCGATCATTGCCGACCAAGGATCTCGTTGCGCCACCACGCGCACTCTTACTACAGGCGCTCACCGGGGACGATCTTTCTGATGAAGATTCCGACGAGCCGAAGCAACCGAAGCCGGAAGACGTCAACGATTTTTGAATGGGTTGTTTACGGCGCGCTTATTTGTTCTCCGTTTTGATATAAAATCCATGTGTAGGGTACCGATTCGTCACCTTTTTTCTGGGTCATGCGAAAACCGGTAAGGCTATCTCCGGTCGAGGGCGTTCGGGTAAACGTCTCGCTCGCGAACCACCGCTCGCCCAGTCCGTCGGCGACCGTTATCCGGGGATTGAGGCAGACAAAACGTATATCGATCCCAGGCACATGCGGACTTAAAATGAGTTCGCCCTCATAGATATTTGAACCGTCGGGGAGGGTGCCGACATGACTGATCGAAGTATTGCTATTGGACATGATATTTACGGCTTGGAGATCCCAGTGGCGAAGGACCACCGCTTCGGTGCCAGCGGTTTGGCGCAAGGCATCGCGTTGGACGCCAGATAATTCCATGGTTCCGTGCCCCTGAATTAATGCCCGTAAGCGAATTTCGGCTTGCTTGGGACTGATGATTTTAACAGAAGTTTCAAATGCCTTTTCTGGCGTGGTCCGCAGCGTGAAACCGGTTGTCGACGCGTCGATATCAACCAGGACACGACGATCATATTCGTCAGTGCAGTACAGCGTCGCTGGCGATGCCTGTGTTGTGATAGTGGTCGATGATTCCTGCGCTGAGCACAGGGATGCAGAAAGCAATAAAGCGAGAAATGAAATGCGCATGTGAGTCCCGTATTGCGGTGATCAATTGAGGTCAACCCCTGATAGCGATCACTGGCGATCACTGGCGATCACTGGCGATCAGATGCAACCGGTTCACCATGTCTATGCTACGAACCGCTTGAAATTTGGTCCCACAGCCTGGATGTCGCTCGACCTTGTGATCATTCGACTCGGCACAAGAATCGGCCCATGGCGAGTAAAGTACCAGCATTCCATACGACCATTCAACAAAGGTTGAATAAGACTCTGGATGCCAATCATGAACCGGGCAAGACCATTAGTGGGAGCTGTACGGCAACCCAAGATTTTTCCAAGAACTCACTTACTCTAAACGTTCACGCACTTGGCTATCAGGTGGGCAAGGAACTGGGGCGTGGTGGCCTCGGGTTGGTCAGCTCGGCCAAACAGCTGATTTTCGATCGTTCGGTGGCCATCAAGCGTTTATTGACGGGAGCCACCGATCCAGATGCGTCGATGAAGTTCTTTGCCGAAGCGCTGATTACCGCCCAACTTGAACATCCGAATATCGTGCCGATTCATGATCTGATTACGGATAGTGAAGGCCAGTTGCAGTTAGTCATGAAGCGGATTGAGGGACTTTCCTGGCGCGATTTGTTGTACCCACGTAATAAAGAACACCTGGCGAGAGCACAGGAGTTCGCGATTGACGATCATTTGGATATTTTATTGAAAGTTTGTGATGCGGTGTCATTTGCTCACCAGAAGGGAATTTTGCATCGCGACCTCAAGCCGGAAAATGTTATGGTCGGCACATTCGGTGAAGTGCTGGTGATGGATTGGGGCTGTGCCGTCGCCTTTGGTAACGGCGGTCATCATCCCGTGGTGCCACATATTGATAAGGCACCGCAAATATCAGGAACACCTAGTTACATGGCACCAGAAATGGCGTTGGAGCAAACCGAACGCATCGGGCCACACAGTGACGTTTATCAGCTTGGCGCGGTACTCTATGAAGTATTAACGCTGCAGAAACCGCATCGCGGCGCGAGCGTCTATGCGGTGTTGGCCGATGCGATTCAAGGAAGCGTCGTGCCACCAGCACAGGCCGCTCCTCTACGCGCTATTCCTGACGAACTTGCCGATATTTGTCTGGCTGCTTTGGTTAAAGATTCCGATGCGCGCATAAGGAGGGTCAGCGAATTCGCCCAACGAATTAAAGATTATCGTCGTCATGCCCAAGCCATCGCCTTGGAAGCGTCAGCGCGCGCTCATTTATCCGCAGCCGTGAAGCAGCGAAACCGTGCGGATGATGATTTACGCAAAGCCGTCTCTGCTGCCGAACAAGCGCGCGAGATCTGGCCAGGTTGGCGGACGGCAGAACAAACCCAACTGGACGCGACGTTGGCCTATGCCCGTCATCATTTAGAGGTCGGCGCAGCGACGTTGGCGGTCGTGCACGCCAATCGAGCGATGACGTTGGCTCAAGAACTTGGCCGAAAGGATTTGGCCGCCATCGCCTTGAGCGTGAAGGCGCGCGCGACGGCAACAACTCAGGCTGCTCGTCAGCGTCAATTGCGTTTGGCCCGCATGGGCTTGGTTGCCGCATCGGTGGCCTTGGTCATTGGGCTTGCCATCTTCTTGATGGTGGTCACCGCCGAACAGCGGCGCACGGTTGCCGAACAACAGCGCACCGTCGCCGCTCTGGCCAGGGCAGAACAGGCATTGGCCGCATTGACCAGCGAACAAGCCGCACGCACGAGTGACCAAAAAACATCGGCTCCGGCATTGATCGCTCAGGCGCGCAAAGCCATTGCGGCAAAGGATTGGAACGCGGCCATCACCGCGCTGAACACCGCCATTGAGTTCAATCCGAAATTGACCGAAGCACATCAATTACTCGCCAATATCTACGCTGTCGCCAAGCGTTATGACGAAGCACAAAAGGCCGGTCTGCGCTGGCAGGAAACCTCGAACGGTGAGGCCAATGCCACCCAACTCATCGCCCTCTGCCGGACTCTGGTCGCGAAGCTAGGTCCGGTGAAGACGGCTGATGCCCAACTCCTACTCACTGAATTATTTGAACGGCAAAATCTTTATACGTTGGCTGAAACGACGGCGATATCTCCAGAAAAACGGCTAGCAATCTACCGCAAACACATCGATGCCACGTGGCCTGGCGTGGGTGCCGGGATCAGCATGCGTGAGGACGGCAAACTGGTAGCGGCGCTGTCTGACAATCCGCGCGGATTTACTGGACGATCGACCGTCGTTGATCTTTAGCCGCTCCGCGGCCTGCCTTTTGCCGAATTAAATCTTACTTCTACGGGCGTGAAAAAAATTGACGCGCTGGCTGGCATGCCCTTGGAAGCATTATCGCTTGAGCAAACGGCCATCAGCGATTTGTCGCCACTGCATGGCATGGCTTTGAAAGAACTCAACATCAGCCAGACCAAAGTTTCAGATCTGACGCCACTGCGCGCAATGCCGCTCACCAAAATGAGCATGAAAGAAAGCCAAGTCACCGATCTCACTCCGCTGACGGGCGCGCCGATTTCTGAACTCATCATTGGCTCGCGAGTACGGGACCTGGCTCCCTTACGTGGCATGCCGTTGGAACAGTGTGAGGTGATCGCCACAGGCGATCTCGATCTATCGCCACTCACGACCGTACCGCTGGTGAGCTTTTCCGTTGGAACTTCTGGGATAATCGATCTGGCGGCGCTGCCAACGTCTCTCAGCACCCTCAACCTGTGGGGGACCACGCTACGTCGAACAGATGATTTGAAGCGCTTTACCCTGCATTCACTGCAGCTGGATTCGGTCAATCCAGCCATCGATCTTCACTATTTGGCAAGTGAAAAATTAGAGAATTTTAGAGCCTATCGGACTCACCTTTTGGCATTTGACTCATTTTCAGCACCACGCTTAAAAGCATTTAGCTTTGGTACTCATGGCGATATTCATTCGGGAATCATGACCGACCTTGACCTAGCACCTCTGATGGCAAGCCCGCTGACTGAAATCCAAATGGGCGACATGACGCCCCAGACATGGCGCTCCCTGTTTGCATTGCGTAACAGCCCAACGTTGACCAAGGTCTTCATCGATAATAATAATGCTTGGATTCCCGTTGCCGATTTCTGGCGTCGCTATCGACCAGATTCAATCGGCATTGGAAAATAAAAGGCTCTGCGGCGTTTCGTGTGGGTCTTTTCTCAGTCTTTGGGGCTCATCAAAGCGAGAAAAATCGAACAGGAGACGCGGAGACGCAGGGGGAAGAGGAGGAAAAGTCTCATTCTTTCTGCCAAGTATCTTCCCCTCCTCCGATCTCCGCGTCTCCGCGTCTCCGCGTCTCCTGTTCGTGGTTTTCTTCTTTTGGCTGTCCCATGAGATTGAATCCACACGAAGCGCCGCAGAGCCAAATAAAAAAGTCCTGCGATGTGGTGTGTGGTTTTTCGTTTTTCGCAGAAGTGTGAATTGATCTTCAGCGTTTCGTTTCAATCGCCGTGCGCACTGAGCGTAGCAATTCATCGATGGTGTAGGGCTTGGCCAAGAAACCAGTCGGTCCTAAAGCGGGATTGGGAACGAAGGCGTCGGCGCTGTAGCCAGAGATAAAAATGACTTTCAGTTGCGGACGTACGGCGCGCAAGCGAACGGCCAAGGTTTGGCCGTTGAAGCTGGGCAGTACCAAGTCGCTGATCAACAGATCGATGGTGCCAGGGTGATTTTGTACGACACGTAAGGCATCGTCGCCGTCATTGGCGCCTAATACCTGATAGCCTTCTTGCCGGAGCGTATCACGGGTGATTTCGAGGACGCTAGGATTGTCTTCTACGATTAAAATGGTCTCACTGCCACCAAGTGCTTGTAGACGTAGTGGGGTTGGTGTGTCGTGAAGATCGGTGATTATTTTCGGCAAACAGATAGTGATGGTTGAGCCGCTACCTGGGGCGGTTTCGACGGAGATAAAGCCGTCCATGGAACGCACGGCACCGTAAGCACCAGAGAGTCCAAGAGAGGAACTAGTGCCAGATTCTTTCGCGTTAAAAAACGGCTCGAAAATACGTTCGGCGGTGTTGGCATCCATTCCTGCACCAGTGTCGCGCACGGCGATGGCGACATAAACCCCAGGACGCACATCGACTCGTCGAGAGAGTTCGTAATCGATAGTTTTTTCACGGGTGGTGATAGACAGTCGTCCGCCGTCTGGCATCGCATCGCGGGCGTTCATGGCTACATTCATCAGCGCTAATTCCAATTGACCCGGATCAGCCAAAACATTATTGGCACTGATCAGAAGATCGATTTCTAAAGTGATGTTGGCTGGAATCAGACGATCTATCAGCAAGCGTAGGCGTTCAACCACACGATTGGGGTTGGTGGCGCCGGGCTTTATCGGCTGTTGTCGGCTAAAGGCTAATAAGTTGCGCGTGGTTTCGGTGGCGCGTTCGGTAGCCCGCAGCGCAATTTCGGCGTGTTTACGCAGTTGGTGCTGTGAAGGCAAACCACGCATGAGCAGATGGGTTTGCCCAGAAATAACGGTCAGCAAATCATTGAAATCATGTGCGACTCCACCTGCTAGTCGGCACATCGCTTCCATTTTACTCGTATGGTGGCGCAGCATCGCCGAGTCGCGGCGTTCGGTCAGCATGCGTACTTTTTGTAATGCTAAATTGATCACGTTGGTGACGGTGGCTAGGAATTCGCGCTCATCAGCCATCCAGCTACGTCGACGCATAAGCTGATTGATGGACAACAACAAAAAGCCATCGTTTTGGAAGGCGAACGGAAACCACAGCAGACTGCGGATTTTTTGTTCAATGTGCAAGCGCGCGGCGCTACCTTCGCTGGTGAAGCGCGGATTGATTTGGTCGTAGTGGCTTTCAAGTGGAGTGCGCATTTCCCAGGTATGTCGCAGGCTTTCGGCAAATTGAACGAGCGTATTGCCTTTTTGCTGTGGAGCGCTGACCGTACTGGTTGGATCGCTCCAGTTACTTAAAATGACTGCTTGTTGTTGCGATAAACGCACATCGACAATGAAAACTTGGTCAATCGCCAGCATGCGACCAATCGTTTCGACCAACGAATCAAGAATGTGATCCTGGTCTTCCATCCCAATAATGGTTTGTGCCATGCGATTGAGCGTGCCAGCAAATTGCAATTGGCGATGCAAGTGATCGCGGCTGCGGGCGAGATCTTCTTCGGTACGCACGATGTCCGTGATGTCGGTGCATGAGCCAATATAACCAGCGAAACGACCGTCAGGATGGTAGAGCGGTTGGCCGCGTTCGTGTAGCCAACGATATTCGCCATCGGGGCGAAGGAGACGGAATTTATGAAGGTATTCGGTGCGGTTGCGCTGCGCTTCGTTGGCAATGGCGATAGCTTTGCTGCGCTCATCAAGGTGAATGCGTGCGCGCCAATCTTCTCGCAGTGCTTGCTCTTTCGTTTGTTTGACAAAATCCAACCACCTTCGGTTGAACCACTGCCATGCACCATTGGGATCGCTGGTCCACATTAATACCGGCGCGTGTTCCGCTAAGCGCGGCATGGTTTCCTCTTGTTCACGTGCTTGATCAACTCGGTAAATTCCCGATTCGGAGGATGACGTTAATGTTTGGTGAATGATAACGGCGCCGCCGATGGGTAAGGCAGAGATGACGACTTGGCTGGGACGCTCTTTGCGCCCGCACGTTGCATGGAAGGTGCGTGCGAAAGAGGCTAACTTGCCGGCCAAAATTTGCTGAAGTCCATTCTGGATCACCGGGTGATGATGAGTGTCCGGTCCAGCGGCTTCGACACAGACTTCTAAATATGGTGCGCCCACGGGATCACGCGCATCCCAGTTTCCACCATCGCTGGTCGCTGATCGCCAAGCATCATTGACAGAGATGATGGCACCATTGCGATCAACAATAGCCATGGGCATG
This sequence comes from Planctomycetota bacterium, assembly GCA_043775355.1. Classification (GTDB taxonomy): domain Bacteria; phylum Planctomycetota; class UBA11346; order UBA11346; family UBA11346; genus BOG-1363. Next base: position 3,454 of record JAYVSL010000033.1, on the reverse strand, counting down.
GGCAAGACCTGCAGTGCTGCAAGCGCTAAACCGTGGCGATCAATGGGTAGGGGGTCATGGTTCATGGGGCTTCCGCCGGCGACGATGGAATGAGAGTTTCGCTGAAGGCTGTACGTACACGGGACGAAAACGGATGGCGTCACAAGCGCGAAGTTATCGCATTTATTGCAGCCGTTTGAGAAGTTCTGGTAGGTCGCGCATCTGAGCCTCAAGGCAAGTGACGTTCCAATGCCCTGCCAGAAGCGTCCCCCACATGTGGTGATGAGCGCCTTTTTGCGCGCTGCGTAATCGTATTTTTCGTTGGCGGTGGACGCTGTTGACGCTTTTGCTAGCGTGCCGCTCTCAAACAAGGAACTGCCATGCTTGCCGCCTACCGTGCCCATGTCGATGAACGTGCCAAACAAGGTCTCGTGCCGCTGCCATTAACGCCTGAGTGGACGCGTGAGCTGTGCGCGTTGCTCGAAAAGCCGCCAGCGGGTGAGGCGGATGTGCTCAAGATGCTGCTGGTTGAGCGCGTCAGCCCAGGCGTCGATCCGTCGGCCAAAATGAAAGCGGAGTGGTTGGGCAAGGTCGCCCACGGCCAAGTCAGCAGCCCGGTATTTAGCAGCGAACAGGCGATCAGTTTGCTCGGCACCATGCTGGGTGGTTACAACGTTCCGTTTTTGACGCGCGAACTCGAAGGCCCTCACGCCGCGCTCGCTGCGGATCAACTCGCCAAGCTGGTGTTGATCTTCGACCACTTTCAGGTGGTGGCGAAATTGGCGAAACAGGGCAATGCCGTCGCGGCAAAATTGATCGAACGTTGGGCTGCCGCCGAATGGTTTACCAGTCGTGCGCCGATTGCTGACGTTATCAGCGGGGTGATTTATAAAATCGCTGGCGAAACGAACACCGACGATTTGTCGCCCGCACAGGCCGCCGTATCGCGCTCAGATATTCCGCTACATGCGCTTGAGATGTACAAAACCAAAGATCCAAATTGCATGACCACGTTGCTCGCATGGCGCGCTGCCGGGAAGAACGTCATCATTGCTGGCGACGTCTACGGCACCGGATCAAGCCGCAAATCAGCCACCAATTCCGTCATGTGGTACACCGGTCGCGATATTCCCGGCACGCCGAACAAGCGCACTGGATCGATTTTGCTCGGTAGCATTATTGCGCCGATTTTTCTCGATACGTGGCGTGATGCGGGTGGCTTCGCGCTGACCGTTGATGTCGGCGTGCTGAACACCGGCGATGAAATTACCATCCGCACCAAAACGGGCGAAGTGTTGAAGAACGGCAACGTGATTGTCACCGGCAAGATCAAATCGAACACGGTGTACGACGAAGTGCAGGCCGGTGGCCGTACGAATTTGATCATTGGTCGTGCCCTGACGTGGCGCGCCTGTGATTATCTCAAAAAATCATACCCCGCGAACTTCACCAAACCAGCGCTGCCAAACGATGATGGCAAGGGTTACACCTTGGCGCAAAAAATGATCGGTCGTTCATGTGGCGTGAAAGGCGTGCGTCCTGGAATGTCGGTCGAAGCCAAGGCCACCACGGTCGGCAGCCAAGACACCACCGGTCCGATGACGGCGGATGAGTTAAAGGATCTCGCGTGTTTGACGTTCTCGGCTGATTTAGTGATGCAGAGTTTCTGTCACACCGCCGCGTATCCGACGGCTAAAGATGCGAAGATGCATCGCTGGTTGCCTGAATTCATCGTCGAACGCAACGGCGTCGCGCTGCGTCCGGGTGATGGCATCATTCATTCGTGGCTGAATCGTATGTGTTTGCCCGACACCGTTGGTACCGGCGGCGACAGCCATACGCGTTTCCCGATTGGCATCAGTTTCCCAGGCGGTTCTGGTTTGGTCGCATTCGCGGCGGCGATTGGCTACATGCCGCTGGATGTTCCTGAAAGCGTGTTGGTCAAATTTACCGGCAAGCTGCAACCAGGCGTGACGCTGCGTGATTTGGTTAACGCGATTCCGTGGGTCGCCTTGCTGACTGGCGATTTGACGCTCGAAAAGAAGGGCAAGAAAAACGTCTACAATGGCCGCATTCTGGAAATCGAAGGCCTCGAAACCCTCACCGCCGAACAAGCGTTCGAGTTGTCCGACGCCAGCGCTGAACGCAGCGCAGCGGCGTGCGCGGTGAATCTCAGTGAAGCGTCGGTGGCGGAATATCTGAAGTCGAACATCGCCTTGCTGACCGCGATGTTGGCGGATGGATACGGCCATCAGACGACCATTCAAAAACGCATCGATGCGATGAAGGCGTGGTTGGCGAAACCAGAATTGTTGCGCGCTGATCCTGGCTTGGAATTAACCAACCAGAAACCCATCGTTGACGGACGCGGCAAAACCGTCGGCACCGTCGCTGAGGCTGCCGATCAGCGTTATGCCAAAGTCTTCGTCATCGATATGAATGCGATTGATGAACCCTTACTCGCGCTGCCGAATGACCCCGACAAAATCAAAACGATGAGCGAAGTCGCCGGCAATAAAATCGACGAAGTGTTCGTCGGTTCGTGCATGACCAACATCGGCCACTTCCGCGCCCTCGCGAATGTTTACAAGCATTCCAAAGTCGAATATCTCAATGCCGTAACGTGGATCTGCCCACCAACCCGCATGGATGAAGCGGTCTTGAATCAAGAAGGCCACTACGGCCTGTTCGGTCAAATCGGCGCCCGTCGTGAAATTCCCGGCTGTTCGTTGTGCATGGGCAACCAAGCGCGCGTACGTCCAGGCGCATTCGTGTTCTCGACCTCAACCCGCAACTTCGACAATCGCATGGGCAAAGACGCGCAATGCTACCTTGGCAGCGCTGAACTCGCAGGCGTGATTTCGATCATGGGCAAGATTCCCACCAAGAGCGAATACCTCGACATCATGGCCAAATGCGTCAGCCCGTTTGAAAAGTCGATCTACAAATACCTCGACTTCACCCAGCTCAGCGCGCGGGTGCCGAATTTCGCGGTGAAGAGCTAAGTTATGCTGGTGCCGCGGTACTGGGCCGAGCACCGGATTCAATTGCGCGAAGGCAGCGGACCGCAGACCACCATCCGTCGTTGGGGGTGGTCGGGGACGAGTCAGGCGGAGGCCGATCACCATGCACGTCAACGTGCCGAGGCTGTAATGCCCGAGCATAATCTTTTGATTTTTCAGGGAAAAATCACGCGTTTTTCTCGCTCGCGTCCGAGTTGATTCTCTCTCATGTAGCTCAGCCCAGCTGCGTCAGTGCCGTCTTAGCGAGCGCGGGCGACAATTTCTTGGCCTTTGCGAGAGCCTTGATCTGCACGCGAGCAGCGTCGATTGACAGAGCCCCAGACCTGACCAACTGACGAATAGCGTCGATCATGCCTTCGGCTTTACCTTCGGCTTTACCGCGTGCCTCGCCGCGTGCCTCGCCGCGTGCCTCGCCCTTGGCTTCACCTTCGGCGACCTGTCGCTGGATGTCT
>JAYVSL010000032.1:0-31889 GCA_043775355.1 Planctomycetota bacterium | reverse complement strand
GCCGAAGCAAACGGTAAACGAGGAAAAGATGACGAACGGCGGGAAGATTTTTGGGACATCGCCCCAAACTACACAAGTCCTGACGCGTTAACAGCTTCTCTATTTCCACGGCAGGCGGGGGGGGTAATGCAATCGCCCTGGGTAGCTATTCCCGACTCTTGCAGGTCCAGGAGTGGCGACCAATCTGCATCCCACCACCTGCTGCGGAGTCTGCATCATGAGCGAATCATACCTTCCCACCCACGAATGGGCCCGCGCTGAGGGCGGCTTAGTGGTGATCGGCTTGTCGCCGTTCGCCGCCGGTGAAGTAGGCGAAGTTATTCACGTGCAATTGCCAGCGGTGGGTACCGCTTTGTCGCGCGGCAAAGCCTGCGCCGAGATTGAGTCCGTGAAATCGGTCAACGATTATTACAGCCCGGTTGATGGCAGCGTGGTCGAAATTAATTCTGCATTAGCCGGTAGCCCGGATCTGGTGAACAGCGATCCGCTTAAAGCTGGATGGTTCGTTAAAATTAAACCAACCTCAGCAAGCCCTCTTGCCGATCTGTTGTCTGGCGCGGATTATCAGGCGAAGATTACGAAATGATTTTCTTATGTCCGATGTCCGATGTCCGATGTCATTCTGCATGTCCGCTGTCCGCTGTCGGGTGAAGTGACATCGGACATCGGACATCGGACATCGGACATAAGGACATAAGAATGACATTGGACATCGCACAATGACCCATCGCGTTGGCATTGGTTATGACATCCACCGCTTGGAACCTGGTCACGGCATCGTGGTCGGCGGCGTGCAAATCCCCTGTGAATATCGGGTGATTGCGCATAGCGATGGTGACGTGTTGTTGCATGCGCTTTGCGACGCCTTGTTGGGAGCGGTGGGCGCCGGAGATATCGGCGAACATTTCCCAGACACGGATGATCAGTTTCACGGCAGTGATTCGCGAAGTTTTGTGCGGGCAGTGATGTCGTTGCCCGCGCTCAAACCTTGGCGCGTGACCAACGTTGATTCCAACATCATCGCTCAAGTTCCACGTTTAGGACCGTACAAGCCGATGATCCGGCAGTTGCTGGCAGAGATGCTATGCTTGCCGCTGGGCCGTGTGGGAGTGAAGGCGCGGACCAACGAAGGCTTGGACGCCGTGGGCGAAAAACGCGCCATCCAAGCGCAGGTCGTGGTTTTGCTGGAACCGATTCAATAGTTCGTCGTTCGAGCGAAAAATCGGTCCCATCATTTTGTATAAAAATAGGCAGCACAAAAAAGCCGCTCATCGGGAAGACCCAATGAGCGGCGCGTATTCAGCGGTCGCCGATGTGTGGGCGACGACCGTCTCGTTCGTGGGATTAGTCTATCCGAAAAAATGAAGAGTTGGTGAGCCGAAGATGAAGGATGGTGATCTTCGGGTTAACCTCGGACATTATCTTTATGGTGTTAACCGTGTCAGTTCCTGCATTTGCTGAGCGAAGTGCTGCAGTTGTTTGGCGCTGGCAACTTTTGACACGTCATGTCCTGGGATGGCTTGGTAGGCGGGAATAGAATCACCAAGATCGCGCTCGACCTCGGCAAAACATTGACGCGCTTGCGTCAGCGTGCTCATGCGGCCAGCGAGAGTCGCGGCGTTATCACTTAAACTTGGTCGGGCTTGCTTGGCCAATTGCAGGCCATCAGCGAAACGTTGTTCGCTGGCGCTCAGACGCTGTTCTAAAAGGCTGCGTAGGCTCGTTGATGGAGCTGGAGCAATCATCGGTTTTTCTGGAGCAGGCGCGGTTGTTGGAATGTTATGATTCGCGGTCGGCGGTGTCGTCGGAGTATTATTTTGTGCTTTCCACCACGCCTCACCGCGTTCGACCATTCCGCCTGGTCCCCACAACGCTTCGCCAGCTTGGCCGGCTAATTTTTTTGCGTCGTTGGCAACGTCAGCGAAAGGATCGTTGCCGGTTTGGCCAACCGGTTGCGGCGACCACCAAGCGGAATCAAGCGGATGAAAACTCCACATGCCGCTTACGCGATGCTGAGCCAAAGTTGCCCACGTCAGCGCGCCGACGAGTGAGACCAGTACGAAGGTGATCAGGAGTCGGGTGAGTATGCCAGCGTGACGCGTTGTGTTCATGGGATGAATGCCGGCGCGGGAGCATCTGATGGAGCTGGCTTCGCGGTCTTTTCAGGTGCGCCTTTTCCAGGAACTGTTTTTTTCAGCTTCGCCATGATGTTGGCCACGGTTTCGTCAGCATCTTTCCCAATCAAATCTTGTTCGACGGCCAGCACTCGACCGTCAGCGCTGACCAAGATTGCGGAAGGAATACCGTCAACGTGCCAAGCGTCATCGACTTCGCTGTCCCAGCCCAGGCCATCACCAACAATCGGATAGGTGATCCCCATTTTAGCGATGAACGCCGGTAAATTGGGCATGGTCTGTTTGGTATCGAGGGTCACGCCAATGGTGAGCACGCCGAGTTCTTTAAGCTTCACCGCTGCGCCAGCGATGATGGGAGCCATATTTTCGCAGGGTTTGCACCACGTCGCGAAGAAATCGACGAGCACCGGTTGACCGGCTAAACTGGTGAGGTCGAAGCTCACGTCCTGGCCATCGACGCGCATTAATTTGAGTGGCGGCGCTATTTGACCGATGAATTTTTCATTGCCAGACATAGCCGAATCGAGCAGTTGCGTTGCTGCCGGATCTTTGCGGGCCTCCAGCCAAGCTTGCACGACGTCGGACTTGGCTCCGCCTTCTTCCATCGCCAGCATGCGCAACGCATAAACCGGAACACGATCTGCTGGTGGTTTATCAGCGAGCAATTTTAAAGCGTCGTCCAAATGATGGAGCACCACGTCAACGGCATCACTATAGGATTTTTGCTCAGCTGTTGGTGGTTTTTCCGCTTCGTCCTCAGTCGATTTCGGCGGCAGCGATTTACGCACCTCGGCGCGCATTTCCGCAAAAACGCCCTGTAAACGTTGAGCTTCTGCCGTGTGCGCACGCGCGAGCACGGCGGGACCAAGGTCGCCGAAAGGCGCAAGGCTTTCGATGACGCCGCTCACGTCTTGCGGTTTCTCTGCCGTTTTCCAACTGAATTGCCACGTCGCAATCCAGGCTAAGCCAGCGCGTTCTTTTAATGCCGTGGTCGCGTCTTTCGCTGCCAGTACGGTTTGCAGCGTCGAACGCGCGTCGTTCACACGTCCTGCGTCAAGCCACGCTTCGGCGCAAGCGGTGCGTAATTCCAACATTTCTACGGCAGAGAGTCCAAGGTTTTCATTCAGCAAAGCGGTAATGGCTTGTGCACGCGCAGGATTTTCTGGTTCGCTGATTTCATCCGGCTTCAGTCCGCTGACGACTTGCTGAAGAACGTCGTCGACGGTGACGGCGCGCAGCGAACTTTGCGTACTCACCGCACTCAAGATGAGGAATGGGAGCAGACTGGCAGCGAGGAGGTTTGGGCGCATGGCTGACAGCATGACGGCGAAGATCCCGCTGGCAGCTGTTTTCCGGACTTTCCCCGACGGGCGTCAAGGACGCTGCAGCGGAGTGTCTTCGAAGTGCACGTCAGCGCGCGCGGCGAAACGTTTGCGCATGACTTTGATGGCTTCCGGATTGTTATCGATCAGCAAAAAACGTCGGCCAAGCGCCAGTGCGGCGGCCCCGGTCGTGCCGCTGCCAGCGAAGAAATCGAGCACCAGAGCGCCTGGGCGGGAGGATGCGGCTACGACACGGCGCAAAATACCGAATGGCTTTTGCGTCGGATAACCAGTCTTCTCGCGCGAGTTAGTCGGCACAATGGTGTGCCACCAGGTGTCAGTTGGCAGTTTGCCGCGCGCGGCTTTTTCTTTGCTGACCAGCGTGGGTGCCATGTAAGGCAAGCGGTCGACTTCGTCGGTATTGAAATGGTACTTCGTTGGATCTTTGACGTAGACCAAAATATTGTCGTGTTTGGTCGGCCACTTCGTTTTCGAACGTGCGCCGTAATCGTAAGCCCAGATGACCTCATTCAAAAAACAGCGGCGCGTAAAAATGGTATCGAGCAACACCTTGCAGTAATGCACCTCGCGATAATCGATATGAAAATAAAGCGTACCGTGCGGAGCGAGTAGGCGATGGGCTTCGCGCAGTCGCGGTTCAAGGAACCCAAGAAAATCATCGAAGCGATCATTATAAGCGCTGCCACCCATATCGGTACGGGTGTAGACGGCACCGTGAAATCCGACTTTCCCTTCGGTTGAGCGCACCGCTTTCACCACTCGCCGTTCCATCTGCTTGCCGGTGTTAAACGGCGGGTCGATATAAATCAGATCAGCACATCCATCAGGCAATGACCGGAGAATATCAAGGTTATCGCCCAAGATAACGCGGCCGACGTCATTCAGAGTTTGCTGTCTACCGCTCGTATTCATTCGTATGTCTTTCTTAATGTCCGATGTCATTCGTATGTCCGATGTCATTCGTATGTCCGATGTCCGATGTCCGATGTCCGATGTCATTCAAGACACCCACCGCTTTCGCGGCAAAAGCCAACCACCCAGCACGCCCGATCCCAAAAGACATCTGACATCGGACATCGGACATCGGACAAAGGACATTTATTGAGTGAGCGCTTTGCGCCAGCGCGCGACCCAGGTTGCTGCGATGGGACTGATTTGATCTTCAATCAGATTGCCGCGAGCGCATTCGAAGGCTTGCCGCAGTTCGCGGATTTGGCTGCGTGCGCGATTGAGGCGCTGCGAAAGCTCGCCGTCTTCGGCTCCATCAAGGTAGGCATCGGCCAATTTTTTGAGATCTTCGTCGAGCCATGCTCGGCCCAGCGCTTTGGTACCGACGCGAACGGGGTTGTCTTTTGATGACGGTTTCGGTTTCGCAATTTCAACGAATGGCACGGGCGCTTCTTTGGTGTCGAGCACCAGCGCGCACGCATGGGGCAGGTTCACCAACACCGCGCCAGATTCACCGCCCAAAGACAGCCAGCCACTACGCATACCGGCGACGGTACCGCGCACGACTTGGCCATTGCTGAGATGAGCGGTAACGCTGCGCCCGGGAATCAATTGAGAGAGTGGGTCATCCATGGGCGTGGGAGATTCGTCATCATCAGCGGCGGGCAAGACCCCAGCATGCGCTCAGAGTGCCTTGGGCCTGTTTGGAAAACGCGAAATCTGACCTGGAGAACCGGAGGACCGGATAGTAAACGGATTCTCAATCATAGAAGCCATGCTGATACTTGGCTTTTTGCTTCTCCGGTTCTCCATTCCTCCATGTCATCCTCCAGTTTCCAGACATTCTTTTGGGCATCTTTGGTGGCTACGCTCCACCCCCACGAGAAAACGCAGATCAAGCTTGCCCCTTCGACGTTGACAGCCTTGGCCGGTCGGCCTATGAACCCCGCACGTACGATGAGTCGTACTGACGCTGGTGGTGGTCAGGTGATGGTTTCGACTGCGGTCGACCTACTCCCGACCAAGCGTCTCTCCCACCCACAATTCGGTTTTTCTCGCAGGTTCGTACTGCGGCTCCAATTGTGTTTTGCCCTCATTCTCTCTGTTACTTTCGGGGCTTAATGCCGGCTGAAACGCTGGTGGTCATCGACGGCCACTACTACGCCTACAGATTCTTCTTCGGCATGCCGCCGCTGACCGGTCCCGGTGGGCGGCCGACGGGCGTGACGTATGCCTTCGCCAAATTGGTGAACGATCTGCGGCAAAATCCGTTGGTAACGCATCTGGCGTGCGTGTTCGATGTCGGCGACAGTTTTCGCAATGAGATCTTTGCTGAATATAAAGCGCATCGCGATCCCATGCCTGATTTGTTGGCGGCGCAGTTCGATGACGTCGAAGAAATTTTGCGCGCCAGTGGTGTACCCATCATCAAGATGCCAGGTTTTGAAGCCGACGATGTCTTGGCGACTTTGGCCAAGCAGGGCGTGGCGGCTCATCTGAATGTGCGCTTGTGCACTAAAGACAAAGACATCGATCAACTGTTGAATGACCGCGTACGGACGTGGGATCCGGGCAAAGATATTTTGCGTGGTCCGAAGGAATTGTTCGAAGAAAAAGGCATCACGCCTGAGCAGGTCATCGACTATCTGTGTATGGTTGGTGACAGCGCCGACAATGTCCCAGGCATCACCGGCGTTGGCCCGAAAACGGCAACCAAGTTATTGCAAGAATACGGCAATTTGGCAGCTGTTCTTGCCAACAGCGATAAGCTCAAAGGTAAGCAAAAGGAAAACGTTGAGGCCTTCAAGCCCAAGGCTGAATTGACCTGTCGTCTGATCCAATTGGCTGACGTTGCCGATTTACCAGCGCTCGAAACCTTGCGGGTTGACCGGAGCTTTCGCGGTGACGAAGCCGCGTTTACCAAGTTCGGATTTAGTCGCGCACGGTTCTTTCCGGCTGAAGCTAAACCAGCTAGCGATGATGCGCCCTATCGCATTCTGTCACTAGCGGAGTTACCGGAATTCATCGCGACCTTGCGTGCAGCCGGGCGTTTTGCCTTTGATACGGAAACCACCGGACTTGATCCGCTAACGGCGGAACTGGTCGGTATCAGTTTTGCCTGCGGCGTTCCCGATATCCGCGCGGCAGCGTATCTACCAGTGCGTGGACGTGATCACTCGTTGGTGCCGTGGCCTGCGGCGCAGGCCTTGCTCGCGCCGTTATTTGCTGATGCGTCCGTGCATAAAGTCGCGCAGAATGCTAAGTACGACATTCGTATTTTAGCTCATCACGGCATCACGGTGCACGGTCTTGATGGCGATACCATGTTGGCCAGTTGGTTGCTCGATCCTGGGCGCGAAAGCCACGGCATTGATCATTTGACTAAGTCTTTTCTGAGCGAAGAAAAAATCGCTACGTCCCAGGTGGTCGATTTTACCACGGGTCAAACCATGGCCGAAGTGCCGGTCGCGACAGTTGCCAAGTATGCGTGCGAAGACGCGCAGTGCTGCTGGCGGTTAGCCCAATTATTAGAAGCGAAACTTGCTGAGCAGCAGTTGCTGGCGGTTTACCGAACGCAAGAAGTCCCCATCGCAACGTGTCTTGGACGAATTGAAGATGCGGGTTTGTTGGTCAACGTTGAAACCTTGTCGGCCACGCAACGTCACCTCGAACAATACCTCACCGAAGTCACCGCCAGTATCCGCACGCTAGCTGGTACCGCGTTTAATCCCGCCAGTCCGAAGCAGGTTGCGGAATTACTTTTCACCAAGTTGAAGCTGCCGATCATCAGCCAAACCAAATCGGGACCGTCAACCGATGCTGGAGTGCTCGAAGCCCTGCGCCATTTGCATGAAATGCCGGACTTATTGTTGCAACACCGGATGTTATCCAAATTGATTGGAACGTATCTGGCGAAATTGCCGACCCACATCAGTGCTGATGGTCGCATTCATACGCACTTCAAACAAACGGGCACCGAAACGGGACGGTTATCCAGCGACACCCCGAACCTGCAAAACATTCCCAAGAAAAGTGATTTAGGCCGTGAAATTCGCACGGCTTTCATCCCAGCACCAGGCCGAATTTTCTTGGCCGCCGACTATAGCCAAATCGAATTACGCGTGCTCGCCCATTTGTCTGGCGACCCCACGTTGACGCAGGCATTTGAAAGCAACGTCGACATTCATCGTTTTGTTGCCGCACAAGTCGGTGGCATCGATGAGGCTTCAGTCACGCCCAAACAACGCAACGCGGCCAAGGCGGTTAATTTCGGCATTATCTATGGTCAGACCGCCTTTGGTTTATCGCAGCAGCTTGGCATTGCGCGCGGTGATGCGCAGACATTTATCGACGCGTACTTCGCGCGATTCAGCAAAGTGCGCGCATACATCGCATCGGTGATTGATGGCGCAGCGAAGTGCGGATACGCTGAAACGATTTCAGGTCGTCGTCGCCACGTGCCGCAGCTCAGCAGTGGTAATCGCAACGAACGATTGCAAGGCGAACGCATTGCTCTCAACAGTACCATTCAAGGAAGTGCAGCGGATTTGATCAAGCGCGCGATGTTGCGCTGTGAGTCGATGCTCCCCGCCGGCGCGCGTCTGGCACTGCAAATTCACGATGAATTATTGGTCGAATCCGAACTGGCGGTGGAGGAATCCGCATCCATCGCTCTGCGCGAGGCCATGACCGGCGCGTGGAAATTGAAGGTTGCTTTGGTCGCCGAAGTCCGACGCGGTGATAGTTGGTTCACGGTGAGCTAACGTTTTTTTGTTTTCCCGCTCTTTCCCGCTCTTTCCCGTTCTTTCCCGTTCTTTCCCGTTCTTTCTCGTTCTTTTTCGTTCTTCACTTTCCACCTCGTCAACTGAATACCTCCATGAAAAAAGCTGATACCGACGTCGTCAAACCTAAGAAGCCAGGTCGTCCCAAAATCGTTAAGGCGGTTCGGACATCACGCGAAGATCTGGTCGACCATTTGCCGGCGATTGATTTCGACGCGCCGTCAGAAGCGGTTCGCCCAGGCCAGCCGCCAGCAGAGCCGTTACTGAACGTGCCCGCCGAGAAGCGCGTGCGCATCGGTATTACGGGTGAACCTGGTGCAGGTAAAAGTTCCCTTGCGCGTCAGCTCGGTGCGCTCGGTGGGACGTTGATTGATGTCGATCGTTTAGGTCATGAGTTGATCGAACATCCACGCCTTAAGCGCGATCTCGTGCATGCTTTTGGCGAAGATATCCTGACGGGCGATGGCGATATCAATCGTCGCGAACTGGCCGTTAGGGCTTTCGCTTCGGCCGAATCAACCGCCACGCTCAATGCGATTGTTCATCCGCCGTTGATCGCGTGGACCAAAGCCTTGGCAGCGAAGGCTGGCAACTTCGTTGTGATTGATGCCGGTTTGTTGCATGAACTCGGCTTGGCGGACGAATGTACCATTACGATTTACGTCAAAGCCAGCCGCGATAATCGTATCGCTCGCGTTGGCGAACGTGGTTGGGATGAACAAGAATTGATGCGACGTGAACAGGCTCTGGGCGACGCCGATGCGCGGCGCAAGAAGTGTAATTTGGCGGTTGATAACACTGGCGACCCTGGGCTGTTAGGAGCCTACGCTAAAACGATTTTGGCGCGTCAAATCGGTCTCGATTTGTCTGCGTTGAAGAAGCAGCTGCCACCGCGTCACGTTGAAGCCAACGACAGCCATGACGATGCCCAAGATGAGGCGTCGTCATCGTCTGACGACAGTAGCGATACGAGTAATAGTAACGGACCGACGAATGGTGGCGTCGATCGTGCGCCGCAGCAAGAATCACCTCGGCGCGGCGATCAACGTCCTGGCGACCGTCGTTTTGATTCTCGTCATCCGCATAATCGTCAGGGTGGAAACCAGCCGCATCAGCCGCATCAGCAAAACCATCCGCATCAGCAAAATCAGGCACCTCAACCAGCGCAACCGCAGGCGGCTGCGGAGGTCGCTCGCGCGGTAGTCAAAGTGACGCTGGATGATTATTTGCGTCGTACCTTGCCGGATCTGCAAGCAGAAGCCGACAAGCTGGAAGTGCGCGATGTGAAATGGCAAAAGAAATACGATCTCATCTGTGAAATTCTTCGCCGAGTTGCCGCTGGTCGGCAAGATGAAATCGTGGTCGAAGGTCACATAGAATTGATCAAGGATCAGCAGGCGTTTATTCGTTCGCCGCTCAATAGTTATCTCGCGGTTTCGACCGATACGCTGATTACCAACGTGCAGATCCGTCGTTACGGACTGAAAGCCGGCATGCAGGTCACCGGCACGGCGCGCGCACCGCGTGGTAATGAACGTTGTCCGCAGTTACTGGCGATCAACACGGTGATGAACGAACCGGAAGCCAATCGTACGGCGGTGCAGGATTTCGAGCACTTGGTGCCGCTCCATGCCCATGAACGTTTGTTCATGGAACTGCCCAACGATCCGACCGATTACTCGCTGCGCATCATCGATTTGGTCGCGCCGATTGGAAAAGGTCAACGTGGTTTGATCGTCGCTCAGCCGAAATGCGGCAAGACGGTCTACATGACCAAGATCGCTAAAGCCATCACGACGAATAATCCAGAAGTGGTATTGATCGTCTTGCTGGTCGATGAACGTCCGGAAGAAGTCACCGATATGCAGCGCAGTGTGCGCGGCGAAGTGGTGGCATCGACGTTCGATCAACCAGCGTCACGCCATGTGCAATGCGCCGAAATGGTGATCAACAAAGCTAAGCGTTTAGTCGAACGCGGCAAAGACGTGGTGATCTTGCTTGACTCGATTACTCGTCTGGCGCGCGCGTATAACAGCGAAGCGCCGAACTCAGGCCGCATTCTGTCAGGCGGTATCGATTCCAATGCGCTGATCAAACCCAAGCAATTCTTTGGTGCGGCGCGTAAAATCGAAAATGGCGGCTCGTTGACTATTTTGGCGACGGCGATTGTGGATACGGGTTCGTTGATGGACACCGTGATCTTCGAAGAGTTCAAAGGCACCGGTAATATGGAACTCGTCCTTGATCGACGCCTTGCTAATCGCCGGGTATTCCCTGCGGTTGACTGTGCTCAATCGGGCACGCGTAAGGATGAACTGTTGATCAAGAACGACGATGAACTTCGTCGTGTGTGGGCGCTCAGGAAATTCTTGGCTGAACGTAACGGCGCCGACGCGATCGAATTCCTCAAGGGCAAGCTTAAGAACGTCAAAACGAATATCGAGTTCTTACTGAGCATCGACCCGGACAAGATGAGTTCGTGGTAGGCTTTTAGCTTTTGCTCTTACGCCGTGGTGAAACGGAAAAAAGAAACCGCAGGCGATCGCCTGCGGTTTCTTTGGTTTGAGGAAGATGTGCGTTGAGCAAAAAGGAGAGCTCATACCGCTTATTACAGGCGATAACCCAGCTGAATACCCAAGGTCATGCCTTGAATCGTGGCTTTGGTATCAAAGGTCGACGTGGGGCCGTCGATTTCGCCGTTGCTCTTGCCGTACATGTAGCCGAGCTGCATGCCGAGCTGGATGCCACTCGACCACGTGTAGTATGCCGCGCTGCGCAGGCCGACTTCCCAGTACACCGCATTTTTGCCAGCGCCGGCAATATCAGATTCTATTTTGGCGACACCGACGCCGAAATAGGGATTTACCTCCACGTGGAAACCACGGTCCAGTAGCCAAGCTAAGCCAGGATGAAAGGTGAGTTGGTAGGAACGTAAATCGATGGTCCCATTGGAATCCATGATGCAGTGATTGGTGCTCGCTTCGATGCCTAAAATAAAGTCGCCATCTCCTGATAGTCCACTCAAAGGAGTCATCCACATCAGGCCCGTACGTCCGGTTTTATCCCAATTGGTATCGCCGCGAAAATTGCCCGGATTGGTGTCATCGCTTTTGTCGAGAATGCTGATTTTTGCACCAGCCGGCAGCATGCTGTAACCGAGGCGTAAATCGTTAATGTGTTCGGTCTCTTTCTCTTGTCTCAAGACCGAGTTGAAGTCTTCATCATCCTCGACGGCTTGGACTTCTGCGGCAGCGAACAACAGCAGCGAAGCGATACCGACGCGGCGTGCGATGGCTGAGAAATCCGCTGTGGCGATAGTTCGTGTAATCATGGGCGCCCTTCTAGGTCGACCCCCATCCCCCTCAAGGGAAAGGTGGAGGCCGCCGTGCGCGGTTGAGCGTACAGTGAGCCGATAAGTGATGTTCGTGTGCCTGGGTGACGGCTGAGGTTGAGGCTGCGGCAAATGAGCAATTTAGAGACTGATGAGAAGGCTACCGGCTACCGGCCACCGGTTTTGTGCGACATCGCAGCACGATCCTGTGGTCTGTAGCCTGTTGTCCGAAGCCTGCTCAGTATTATGGCTCTGACGCAGCACTAACCCTGTCGAGCTTGGCGTTGCAGTTCGTAGAGCAAATCCTGCGCTTGGCGCGGACTGAGACCATCCAACTCCAGATCTTTGAGCCGCTTCGCGATGGGATTTTCAGTCGGAGCGAACAGCGTTAGTTGGAGCGCGGAACCCTCAGCAGCGCGTGTGACGGGAGCCACACCGGTAGCCAGGTTGGTATTTACCCCTTCAAGCGAATGGAGCACTTCGCGCGCACGTCGAATCACCGCCGCTGGCACCCCCGCCAAACCCGCGACGTGGATGCCGTAACTGCGAGTCGCCGCGCCAGCGACAATGCGATGCAGGAATACCACGGTGTCATCCTGCTCGGCAACGCTGACGGTCAGATTGCAGATCCCAGGACGGTCAATGGCAAGATCAACCAATTCGTGATAATGCGTCGCGAACAACGCGCGACAGCCAATGCGATCATGCAGATGTTCGGTGATCGCCCACGCCAAACTGACGCCGTCATACGTCGACGTGCCGCGTCCGACTTCATCAAGTACCACCAAACTACGACGCGTGGCGTGGTTGAGAATCGCCGCCGTTTCCGCCATCTCGACCATGAACGTCGACTGCCCCCGCGCCAATTCGTCGCCCGCCCCAACGCGAGTAAAAACGCGATCGACCACCCCGATGTGAGCAGAAGTCGCCGGCACAAAAGATCCCGCCTGAGCCAAAATAACCGCCAACGCCACCTGCCGAATATACGTGGATTTTCCCGCCATGTTCGGGCCAGTGATGATCGCCAGCTTTGCTGGCCGAGCTACGACTGGCGGAGCTACGAGCTGCGAGCTACGAGCTGCGAGTTCTGGCTGTCCGGATGTCAAACTCGTAGCTCGTAGCTCGTTGCTCGTAGCTGGTTGTTCAGGCGTCAAACTCGTAGCTCGTAGCTCGTAGCTCGTAGCTGGTTGTCCCGCATCAAGCCGACAATCATTCGCTACAAAGCGCCCACGTCCGAGTCCGTCTTCAACTACCGGATGACGGCTTTCGACTAAGGTAAGTTGTAATGAGTCATCGATGACGGGACGACACCAGCCAAGTTTACGCGCAACGTCGGCTAACCCAGCGACGACATCGATTAAGGCTAAAGCAAACGCGCACGTTTGCAGCTGTTCCAGCGTTTTTTCAGCCTGATCACGCAGCGCAGTAAAGCGCGCTAATTCCAGCGCGTTGATGCGTTCTTGCGCGCCCAACGCTTGATCTTCGTATTCTTTCAGCTCCGGCGTGATGTAGCGTTCTGCTCCGACCAAGGTTTGTTTGCGCACAAAATGCGCTGGAGCTTTGTCGCCGTTGGCGCGGCTCAATTCGATGTAATAACCAAAGATTTTATTATAGCCGACTTTGATTTGTTTGAGCCCGCAGGCGGCCGCTTCGCGGGCTTGGTAATCGGCTAGCCACACGTTGGCATCACGACGAATTGCGCGCAGTCGATCGAGTTCGGGATCGACGCCATCGCGCACCAATCCGCCTTCGCTGATAGTCAGCGGAGGATCGTCAACCAAGGTGAGCGTGATGGCTCGCACGAGTTCTGGCGCCGGAGCAAGATCGTCATGAGCGAGCGCCAACAAGGTCGGCAAGCTGACGTTATCCGCCGAGGCATCGAGTGCCGTGGCTACGGTTTGTGCCGCGCTCAAAGTTGTTGCAAGGTGAACCAGATCGCGGCCATGACAACGACCAGTGGCGATGCGCGCGACCAAGCGCTCAAGATCGTAAACCAGCGCCAGCGCCGCGCGAACATCATCACGTCGACGATCGTCAGCCATTAAAAAATCCACCGCGTCGTGTCGCTGCTTAATCACAGTCAGCGAGGTCAGCGGACGCGCGAGCCATTCCGCCAGCAAGCGCGCACCAGCAGCACTGCGGGTGCGATCGATGGCGGCCAACAGACTGCCTTGGCGAGTGGAATCACGACTGCCGCGCAGCAGCTCAAGATTTCGCCGACACGTCGCGTCGATGACCAAGTGGTCGCCGTGATGCAGACGTTGAAGACGCCGTACATGTCCCAAGCCTTTGCCAATATTACCGGGATTTGCCGCACTATCGGCGTAACGCAAAGCCGCCGCCGCCGCGGCAGCTAAATGATCGTCGTCGGCACCGATCCCAAAGCCGTCGAGCGTCGACACCGATAAGCGCTCGCATAACCAGCGTCGAGCATCGGCGGGTTTCCATGCATAAGCGGCAAGTCCCGCCAGCGGTGGCAGCGCAACCGGCGCGCATAACATTTGCACACGTGCGGCGGTGCCTTCGTCGCGACGAAGTTCTTCGGGAAGTACGATTTCAGCCGGAGCAAGGCGCGCCAACACCAGCGCCAAACGTTGCGAATCATCGGCCGTTTCAACGGTGAAATGCCCCGTGCTGATGTCGAGCGCAGCGACGCCAACCACGCCATCAAGTCCGGTGAGCGCGACTAAATAGTTTGCGCTGGTGTCATCCAGCGCACTTTCATCAATCAAGGTGCCAGCGGTAATGACGCGCGTTAGCCCGCGTTTTACCAGTCCTTTGGCTTCTTTCGGATCTTCCAGTTGATCCATGATCGCCACCCGTTTGCCAGCGGCGAGCAAACGCGGCAGATAGGTATGCAAACAATGATGCGGCACCCCAGCCATCGCCACCGGATGATCTGATTCTTTGTTACGACACGTCAGCGCTACGCCCGCGTGGCGTGCCAGTTCCTCCGCGTCACCCAAAAACGCTTCATAAAAATCGCCCATGCGCATCAATAAAACCGCATCCGGATGCGCCGCTTTGGCTTCCAGATACTGACGCATCATCGGGGTGTCGTGGGCGGATTTAGTCACTTAGATGTCCGATGTCATTCTCATGTCCGATGTCATTCTCATGTCCGATGTCCGATGTCCGATGTCCGATGTCCGATGTCGAAGGCAGGGAAGACATGAAGACGTGGAGACAAGACCATTCACCGAATGGCGAATCAAGTAGCTCATGTTCATTCCATTAAACGCAATTCAGCTCAGCGATGTGCCTTCGACATCGGACATCGGACATCGGACATTCGACATATGAAGGACATTCGACATATGGAGGACATTCGACATTTAACTAACGAAGCAAAAGAACGTCATCGACCAGCACCAACGGAATCGGTCCGCTGCCTTGGCCGTGCTTGTCAGCGGCGATCGGTTGAGATTCGCCTTTCACTCCAACCAAGCGCCAGAAAAATTCTGAGAGTTGGATGTCGACGCCGGGTTTAGTTTTGACGAAAGCACAGACTTTACCATTTTTGTCGATGAGAACATAGTTGGTGCCGACGGCTGCTACGGCGCGTTCTTCGAGAAATCCTTGCGCGGCAAACTCGTTGGTCTTGGGTGCTGCCGGGGCTTGTTCGGCGACTCTTTTGAGTTCTGCGGTATCTACCGGAGGTTTGTTCGTCGTTGGTAACGGATTAATATTTGGCGGAGTAACCGGAGTCTCATTTTTCGGCGGTTTTTCCGTGCTCGGCACCGGATCCGTTTTCACCACGATGGGCGGCAATCCTGGGACGTCACGCACGGGCGTGATTTTATTCGCGCGCTGTACCTGGGTGGCCGCCGAGACCACCGGAGCGATGCGATCTTTGAGGCGTTTCGCCGCGAGTTTCACACTTTCGCGAGGATGACCGTCGACCACTTTGCCCAATTGGCCATCAAGGAATTCCCAGTCGAGTTTCGCTGCCACTTCAACATCGCGGTCGAGTGCGCCTTTATAGGCGCCATAGCGAGCTTGGACTTCCTCCCATAAATCATCAAGTTTGGCTCCTTCTTTATCTTTAATGACGATAGCGCCTTCATTTCCGGCGGGAACAATGAGCACACTTTTGTGGACATAAGCCACCGCGCTGGGCGGATAGACCGGTAACCAATCACCAACCGCAACCCGATCTCTAATTTCAACTTCTTCACCAACGGCGAGCTCGGCGACAATGTTGCTGCCCTGACGAGCATCATCGCGCACGCGCGCGCGATCTTCGATCACCTTGCCTTTTTTACTGGCGGCATCGATCAGTAAAACTTTGCGATGGATCCACGCCGAACCCTCACGCGGAAAGCGGATGACGTACCATTCGGGCAAACCCTGAGCGATGCCCAAAACTTCTACCTTGGTGCCAGCATCCAGCGTCACCACGACTTTGGCTTGTTGGCTTGGTCCAAAGCGCACATTGGCGCGCTTGGCCATCGTCGTTGCGACCGCCTGCGTCTGCTCGAGTGGAGCGTCGACCGCCATGACGGGAACCCACAAAGGGCCGGACAGCGCGAGCAAGGCAAGGGAGCAAGCTTTGAGCATGAGAGAGGGCCTCCGGGCTCGGAGCCTAGATCGGAGGTGCGCTTTGCAATGCCGCTCGCGGACGGCCACGAGCGGGGACCACCGACTACGGACTACAGGCCACAGGATCGTGCTGCGACGTCAGGTACAAAACGGTGCTCCGTAGCCAGTAGCCTGTGGTCTGTCGTTGGTAGTAGCACTCGGTCGCCAGCGGTCGTCAGACAGGTGGCCTTTGCGCCGTGCGTCGGCCCCTTAGCATCGCACGCCGGAGAACCGCATGGTGCTTGAACGTTTGCGGCGCGGTGCGCCAGGTCGTGAAGCGAAAAAGATCCCTGACGGCCTGTGGGTGAAGTGCCCAGGGTGTGAGAAAACGGTGTTCAAACGCTTGGTCGAGGAACGCCTCGACACCTGCCCCGAATGCAATCATCACTTTCCGATGCCCGGCGTGCGGCGCATTCAAAACTTGATCGATGACGGCACGTGGACGGAATTTGACTACGGCATGACCTCAGGCGATCCGCTCAAGTTTGTCGACAGCAAGCCCTATCTTGATCGCATCATTCAACAGATGGCAAAAACCGGTCTTAAAGACGCGGTGATTTGCGGCAGTGGAAAACTTGCCGGCATCGGCGTCGGCATGGGCGTGATGGATTTTAGTTTCAATGGCGGCTCGATGGGATCGGTGGTCGGTGAAAAACTGACGCGCATGATCGAACGTTCGACTGCGGCTAAACAGCCAGTGATTATTATTTCAACCTCTGGCGGCGCGCGCATGCAAGAAGGCGCGCTGTCGCTGATGCAGATGGCCAAGACCAGCGCCGCGCTCGGTCGTCATGCGTTGGCTAAGTTGCCGTATATTTCGGTGCTAACCAATCCAACCATGGCTGGCGTTATGGCCAGCTACGCCAGCTTAGGCGACGTCATCATGGCTGAACCCAAAGCCTTGATCGGCTTCACCGGCCCACGCGTGATTAAAGAAACCATTAAGCAAGAATTGCCAGAAGGTTTCCAGACCAGTGAATTCCTTTTTGATCATGGCCAGCTTGACCTGATCGTGACGCGGCAGGATTTGAAAGCGGAATTAGCGCGAATTCTGCGCTATTTGACGACGTCGAAATAGGCTGGCCTAGTCGAGCCATGTTTAGGACCAGCATCCATCTTAGCGTCCTTGTGTTGATCGGGGGCGTGCTGGGCGTGGTTCTTTTCGATGCGACTTGGCAGGTCACGAATGCGGTAACATCAATGGTATTTTCCTCGCTGGTCTTGGCCTGGATCATGCATGATGCGGCTCAGCGGAAGATACGGCTGGGATCCTTTCTGCCCGTTGCAATCTTGCTGTTGAGTCTGATCGGAGTGTTGTGGTACGCCATCAAGTCGCGCGGTTGGTCGTTCTGGCGTCCCATGGGATTTTTTCTTGTGCAGTTCTTCTTTTTCTTTGTCGCTAACGGTGTGGCTGAGGGTCTATTTGCCAAGATCAGCAGTCGATCGCCGGCTTACGAATTGAGATAAACATGACCTCCGCTCCTATTCGTTCGCTGTGGGCCAACGCTCAAGCCGTTTGTTTCGACGTTGATTCCACCGTCAGTCCTGATGAAGGCATTGATGTGCTGGCAGCACACGCAGGCGTTGGTGAAAAAGTTGCTGAACTCACCCGCAATGCGATGGGCGGAACGGTGTTGTTTCAGGATGCGCTGACGGCCCGGCTCAATCTGATTCGTCCTTCACGGCAATTGATTGCCGATTGTTTGCAAGCGCATCCACCGCAGCTGACGCCTGGGATCGCTCATCTTATCGCAGAGTTGGAAAAACGCGGCACGCATGTCTATCTCATCAGCGGTGGATTTACCGTGATGATTGCCCCGCTCGCCAAACAACTGGGACTGCCAGATCATCGCGTGATGGCGAATGTCCTCCGCTTCACCGCCAACGGTGATTATGCAGGTTTTGATGAAACGGCGTTCACCAGTCGCAGTGGTGGCAAAGGCACGGCCATCAGTGATTTGAAAAAACGTTTTGGTTACTCGCCGCTGATCATGGTCGGCGATGGCGCGACCGATCTAGAGGCGCGTCCGCCAGCCGATGGCTTCATCGGCTACGGTGGAATTGTCGTACGAGAAAAAGTCAAAGCCGGTGCGGATTGGTTTGTAACCGATTTCGCCGAACTGATCACGGCATTGGACGCACCATGATCACGACAACAGCAGATGTGATGATGATAAGAATCCGCGCATGAACTATTGGCTGATGAAATCAGAGCCGGACGCCTTCGGCATCGCCACTCTGAAAAAGCAGCGTGTTGCTCCATGGGATGGCGTGCGCAATTACCAAGCGCGGAATTTCATGCGCTCAATGGCGGTTGGCGATCGCGTGCTCTTCTATCACTCCAATGCCAAACCGAGCGGTGTCGCCGGCCTCGCCGAAATCGCTCGCAGCGCCTATCCCGATCACACCAGCTGGGATTCGAACTCAAAATATTTCGACTCCGCCAGCACTCCCGAAAAACCGCGCTGGCACATGGTCGATGTTCGCTACGTCAGCACCTTTCCCCGTGTACTGGCGCTCGAAGCACTACGCGCCGTTCCTGAAATCTCTGACATGCTGCTGTTTCAACGCTCGCGGCTGTCAGTTCAGCCGGTAGAGCAGCATCACTACGATTTTATCGTCGCGATGGCGCAGAACCCAATCGACCAATAACGTTCGCACCGGTCGCCGAGTCGCCGCTCAGCATGCGCTCGCTGTAGCAAGCCAAGAATTTCACTGCTTCCCTCTGCGATCCCTGTTCCGACACTCGCCAACGTTGACAACCGAAACATGGGGGCGAACAGGTATCGACGGTTTTGCACCGGCGATTGCCGCGTGTCGTGGTGCGGGAGGCCACGTAAATAACCCGCAAAAAACTAAGTGCCGACGATCACGTCGAGTACGCTCTCGCTGCCTAATTTAGCAATAAATTAGACAGAGGGACGAGATCATCCCATTGCCGATGCTGGCGATGGTCTCCCTTATAATCATCGGCTAGCTGAGGGAGTTGTCCGGTTACCCTCGGCGAGAGATATCGGGCTGGTCTATGAGTCGGGCTGGCAGTGGCCTTGCTCGTAGATGAGAACAAAATTACTGCCTACACACGTAGACGCGTCGTACGAACAAAGCCGGACCCGGGTTCGATTCCCGGCGCCTCCACCAATACGGGTTACAAACCCACGAAGAACCCGCAGATCACCTCTGCGGGTTCTTCGTTTTGCGGTGAAATCCGCGCTATTCGCGCAGGCGAGTCCGAGACAAGTCGGGCTCGCAGATCGGCCACGCCCCAAAATCGGTCTGAGCCGGGGCAAAAGTCTGCGATTTCTTCGTAACCGCCCGGTAAACCCGGGTCGACACGGTGTTGCCGCCTAACGATGTTGGTCTTCAAGGAGACTTCATCGTGCAAATCACGGCTTTCATTTATGAGCGAGGTTCATACGACGCTTAGCGTGATCACGCAGTTGAAGCAATGGTGGTATCGGCGAATGACCAGGGCGCAGGGTATGGCTCTGGTAGCGTTATTTGCCATCTTGAACGTAGTTGCGATCAACATCATTTATCTACCTGTGCATGTGATTTTGGAGCATCACGGTCTTGAGGCGTTTTTCGCGCATGATCATGAGTCACGCCATCACGATGACGCCTGCCACGATAAACACCCTGAACATGACGTCGCGGATCATGACCTGCCGTCATCGCGACCGCTGGCGTCGGTGATTGCCCCGGTCTCTATTTCTTTAGCGGTCATTTTCATCTTACCGCCGCCGTGCTTGGTGACGCAGGCGGTCGAAACTCATTGGTATCCGACCTGCATCGATAGCGATCGAGCGCCTCCAGGGCCATCGCGAGCACCTCCCGTCTGAATAAGATCACGGCTTCACGTCCCCGCGCTTGAGCGCGAAGACGTGCTGTGGCTGCTGCTGTTGACGTTGCTAACGCGCTCATTTTTTTGAGCGTGCGTTGCTCGTCTGCTGATCTCAATTCTTTAACCATTCATACCTTTTCACCTAAGGGATACTCTCATGACCGTTCATCCACGGCAGGTCATTGCCGTTCTCCTGGTTCCGCTGTTAGGCGGTTGTGGCGATAATCGTGTTGCCCCAGTCCACGCTCTCGAAGCCCATTTCGCCATGTCGTCGGTGACCGCGACTCCACCGCTAGCACCGCTGACGAGTGAAGAATTCGTCGGTGATTTGACGCTTCGTCAAGCTCTGGCGTTGGCCTTGCTGCGTAGTCCGGATCTGGCGGTTGCCGGTTGGGAAACACGCGCCTGGGAGGCCCGCCAACTGCAAGCCCGTGCGCTGCCGAATCCAACGCTGGATGTGGGGGTTGAGAATTTCGCCGGATCGAATTCGTACCACGGTACGGATGCCGCCGAATACACGGTGCGCCTTGGGCAAGTCATCGAACTCGGTGGCAAACGATCGGCGCGCATCAATCAGGCGCGCTTGAGCGGCACCGCTGCGCAGTGGGATTACGAAAGCCGTCGTTTATTGGTGCTCGGCTCAGTCGCCAATGCGTTTGTTGCCGTAGTCGGAGCCCAACAGCGCGTCGCCTTGGCTGAGCAATCATTGCGCACGGCGCAGCAAGCGATGCAGATCGCCGAAGAGCGAGTGACTGCCGGGAAATCAACTCCGGTGGAAACCGCGCGGGCGGGACTCGCGCTCACGGATGCACGGCTGATCTTAGCCAGATCCCAGCGTCACATGATGAGTGCGCGCACCTTATTGGCGACGACGTGGGGGTCGTCGCAGCCGCGCTTTACCAACGCTGTTGCCATCGTCGATGATTGGGCCGCACCGCCGCCGCTCGCCGTGCTTGCCGCGCGCTTACCCCAGCATCCGGATCTGCTGCGCTTTCAGGCCGAAGCCGACAGTCAAGCAGCGCTGATGGAATGGGAACGCGCCGCCGCCATTCCCGATGTCACCATCGGTGCCGGCTATCGCCGCTTCAGTGCCGACAGTGATCATGCATTTGTTGCTTCGGCATCGATTCCACTTCCGGTGTTCGACCGCAATCAAGGTGCCATCGAAGAAGCGCATCACCGCCTTGCCAAAGCCAAGGCGCAACGACATGCCGCCGAAGTGGCGCTTACCAGCGAGCTCACCGCCGCCTATCAGCGGCTCATCAGCGCGTACGAGGAATGCGATCAGCTGAAACGCGAAAGCATTCCCATCGCCGAGAAAATTCATCTCGATATCGAAACCGGTTATCGCGCCGGAAAATTCAGTTACCTCGATCTGCTGGAGGCGCAGCGCACCGTGACGGCAATTCGTCTGCAATTCATCGACGCCACGGTCGACTACCATCAGGCAGCCGCAGCTCTGGAGCGCATTTCTGGCGGGCCACTGCCGATCGCTGTTCCGTCCACGCCGTCCACGCCGTCCACGCCGTCCACACCAACCACACCAACCACACCATTCTCGACTGATACCAAGCAGGAGTCACAGCCATGACCCGTCTATCCCAAGTCCACCGCACGACCGTCACTTGGACGGCCGTGATCACGCTCTTTGCAGCGCTCAGCGCCTGCGGCGATTCGCCAACCGCATCGTCGGCCGCCCCTGAAAAGGCCGCCTCGAAGGGCATTCCCACCACCTTTGTGTTATCTGCAGAAGCCATCGCCAAATCTGAGCTGAGCCTGGAAGTCGCAGGTAAGCACCCCATGCGTCTCAGTCTAACCATGCCAGCGCAGCTCATCATCGATGACACGCGCAGCGCACACGTCGTCACCAGCCTTAGTGGAACCATTCGCGAGGTACGCAAACAGCTCGGTGAGCGGGTCCAGGCTGGCGACGTGCTGGCGACCATGGACAGCCGTGAACTGGCCGATGCCGCCACGCTTTATGTTTCCGCCAAAGCTCACGTAGGGCTTGCGACCACGGTGCAGGAACGCGCCAATCTCGTTGCCGCCAACACCACCAAACTGCGAAGCCTGCTGGAGAAGCAGGCAGACTTGCAGGACATCGATGGCGCGATGCAGGGCGCGCCGATTGGAGAAAATCGCGCCAGTCTGATCACCGCCTACGCGCGCCTGCGCGCGGCCAAGACAACCTTTGAGCGAGAAAAGGCGCTCTTCGATAAAAAGATTTCGCCGGCGGCAGATTTCGCGCTGGCGGAAGAAGAATTCTCCTCGGCGAAAGCGCGCTATACGGCGGCGCTCGAAGAGACATCTTACGCGGGCGAACGCATTGTTAAAGAGGCGAACCAAGCGGCGATCCAGGCCACACTCGATCTGACCATCGCACGCCAAAAGCTGCGCGCCTTGGGGTTGAGCGAAGAGGATATCGCCGGGTTCGTCACCGACACCCAGCGCCCGCTTACTCGCTACGAGATCAAGGCGCCCATCGCCGGAACGGTGATCGAAAGGCATCTCGCACCAGGTGAGGCGCTGAGCGTCGATCACGATGCGTTCTTCATCGCGGACCTCACCCAGGTCATCGTCCAAATGTCCGTGACCAGTGACCAACTCGCTCAGGTGAAGTCCGGTCACAAGATCATCGTTCACACCGCGACGGGAGCAGAAGCAACCACCGAGCTGAGCTACCTATCACCTGTCATCGATGAGAAAACCGGCATGGCGATGGCCCGCGCCCAGATCGCCAATCGCGATGGCGCATGGCGTCCAGGGATGTTCGTCTCTGCCGAATTCATCCTCGATGAACAATCCGCAGCGATGGCCGTGTTGACGGATTCCATCCAGGAAATCAACGGAATATCCATGGTATTCGTGCAGGACGAAAAAGGCTTTCGCGTGGTGCCGGTGAAAATCGGCCGCCGCGATGGAACGGTCACCGAACTTCTTCCTGGGAGCGCTATCGCTGAGGGCGACCGCTACGTGGTGCGCAACAGCTTCGTGCTCAAGGCCCATCTGCTCAGCCTCGGAGGTGGATGATGTTGGTTGCCAATCTGATTCGCGCCACGCTGACGCAGCGCTTGATGGTGATGTTGGTGGCACTTGGCATGGCGGCGGCCGGCGTGTGGGCCTTTCGTCAACTCCCGATCGACGCTTACCCTGATATTTCCAGTCCGCAGGTGCAAGTGATCGTCAAGGCACCTGGGCTCGCGCCGCTGGAAGTCGAAAGCCGCATTACCCGCGTCATTGAAAACGAAATGCAGGGCGTGCCGGATAAAACGATTCTGCGCTCGCTGACCAAATACGGACTGTCGGTGGTCACCATCGATTTCAAGGAAACCACCGATATTTACTGGGCTCGCCAGCAAGTGGCCGAACGCCTGAACCAGATTTGGAGCGCTCTGCCCAAGAATATTTCTGGTGGCCTTGCGCCGATCACCACGCCACTGGGCGAGGCGTACATGTTTTACGTCGAGGGCAACGGCTACACCAACCGTGAGCTGCGCAGCATCCTTGACTACGACATCCGTCCACGACTGCTGACCGTTGATGGCGTGGCAGAGGTAAATGCGCTCGGTGGTGAGGTGAAGACTTTTGATGTGATGCCGAATCCGCAGGCGCTGATCGCCCGTGGCTTGACCATTAATGACCTGAAAATAGCGCTGGAATCGAACAACCGCAATGACGGCGGTGATCGCATCGAGCGCAACAACGAAGTGCTGCTGATCCGCACCATCGGCCAGCTGACCGGCATCGACAGCATCAAGGCGACCACCGTCGCCACCCGCGACGGCGTACCAATCCTGATTGGCGATCTGGCCGAGGTCACGGTCGGATCCATGACGCGCTACGGCGGAGTAACGAAAAGTGGCCAAGGCGAATTCGTTGAAGGCATTGTTTTGCAGCGCAAGGGTGCGAATGGCAGCCAAGTGTTGATCGGCATCAAAGACAAATTCGCCGAAATCATTCCGACCTTGCCGACCGGAGTTCATATCGAGGTCTTCTATGATCGCAGCATTCTGGTAGGCAGCGCTATCGGCACGGTGCAGACCGCGCTCACCGAAGCCATCGTCCTGGTCATCGTGGTGCTGCTGTTTTTCCTAGGCAATCTCCGCTCGGCAGCCGTCGTCGTCGCGGTGTTGCCGTTGTCGGTGTTATTCACTTTCTTGGCGATGTTGTGGACCGGAACGACGGCGAACCTGATGTCCCTGGGTGGACTGGCGATCGCCATCGGCATCTTGGTCGATTCAGCGGTCGTGGTGGTGGAAAACATTCAGACGCATCTGTCGCACGGACTCAAAGCGCGTGATCGCCTGCACGTTATTTACCGCGCCGTTCTTGAAGTCGCACAGCCGGTGATCTCTGGCACGCTGATCATCATCATCGTGTTTCTGCCGATTTTCAGCCTGATCGGCTTGGAAGGGAAACTTTTCAAGCCACTGGCCATCACCATCTCGCTGGCGTTGATCGGCTCGCTGGTCCTGTCGCTTACCGTGATCCCGGTTCTCGCCAGCTTGCTGATGAAGAGCGTGGCGGAAGTCGACCCGTGGCTGGTGCGCATTCTCAAACGTGCATACCGACCGGTGGTGGCGTTCGCGCTGCGCTCGCGTGCCGTGGTGCTCAGCGTAGCCGTCGCGCTGTTGGTAGTGGCGGGGTTCCTCTACACCCGCATCGGTGCCGAATTCATGCCGACCCTCGATGAGGGCATGATTGTGGTCATCGTCGAGAAGCTGCCCTCGATCGGTCTCAAGCGTTCACTGGAAATCGACGGCAAAATCCAGCAGGCGATGATGACCATTCCCGAAATCACCGGCGTCGCGTCACGCATGGGCTCTGACGAACTGCGACTTGATCCGATGGGCTTGTACCAGACGGATAATTTTATCCTGACCAAGCCACGGTCGCAGTGGAGCGTGAAGACACCGGAGGCCTTGCAGGAAAAACTCCGCGCCGTGCTCGAGAAATTCCCTGGGATCGAGTTCGCTTTTACTCAACCGATCGACATGCGTGTATCGGAAATGCTCACCGGCGTACGCGCTGCGGTAGCAGTCAAATTGTCCGGCGGCGACTTGGCGGTGCTGGAGGAAAAGTCAAAAGCCATCGAGGAATTGATGTCCACCATTCCTGGCAATGCCGACGTCATGCGGGTTCCGTTGAGCGGCCAGATCTACCTGAACGTCACCATGAATCATCTAACAATGGGGCGTTACGGCGTGACCGCGGACCAGATCAACGATCTGGTCTCATTGGCGATCGGCGGCCAAGTGGTGACCGAGGTCGCCGAAGGCGTGCGTCGGACCGGCGTGTTCCTGCGGTACCCGGAAAGCGTGCGCAATTCGCCTGAGAAAATCGCGAACCTGTTGGTCAGCACACCCACTGGTCCCAAGGTACCCCTGGGTCAGTTGGCGACCATCGCGGAAGTCGACGGGCCGGTACAAATCACGCGTGAAGCCGGTGTCCGACAAGTGGTCATCCAGTCAAACGTCGTGGGTCGGGACATCGTCAGCTACGTCGATGATGTGCGCGCCGCTATTGCCAAGCAGGTCGTCCTACCGACAGGCTACATGCTGACCTACGGCGGGCAGTTCGAGAATCAGCAACGCGCCTCGGCGCAACTCGCGGTGGTTGTTCCAGTGGCGATCGTGCTGATTTTCGTGTTGCTGTTTATCACCTTCGGTAATTTGCGTCAGGCAGGACTGGTGATCCTCAACATCCCCTTCGCGTTGATTGGCGGCATCGTCGCGTTGTATGCGTCGGGGCTGTACCTGTCGGTGCCAGCCTCGGTCGGCTTCATCGCGTTGTTCGGTACGGCGATATTGAACGGCGTGGTGATGATCAGCTACTTCAATCACCTGCGGCGTGCCGGCGTGCCGTTGGTGGAAGCAGCACAACAGGGTGCGGAGCGACGTCTGCGACCAGTCTTGATGACGGCCATGTGCGCGGGTCTTGGACTCATCCCGCTGCTGCTGGCCACCGGGCCGGGCTCTGAGATCCAACGACCGCTCGCGGTGGTCGTGCTGGGTGGACTGATCACCTCCACCGCGCTGACGCTGATTCTGTTACCCATGCTCTACGTGTGGATTGAAAGCCGGCATGCCCGGCAGGAGATGCTGTGATGAAGTGCGTTACCCTGATCGTCCATGCCTCGGCCAAGAGCGCGCTGACCGATTTCTTTCATGAAATCACGGAAGTCCGCCGCTTCACCATGATCGATTGCGAAGGCTACGACGAGAACGATCTCGCTGATCCACGTATCTCGCCCGGCGACCGTGTGGTCGGCTACATCCCACGCGTACGCATCGATCTGATCGTCAGTGATCCGGACGTGTCGACGGTGATGACCAAGCTGCGGGCAACTGAATCCCAGGTGTCTGGACTGGGGGTCTATTGGATCACGCAGATTGAAGACCAAGGGATTTTGTAAGAACGGGCCGGATTAAGCGGTTGCCCGCGATAATTGTTTTTAGCGGTTAAACGATCACACCCCGCCGGATACCGGCGGGGTGTGATCATTTAACCATGCACAAAAGATTAGTGCGCTTTGGTGTCGATGAAGCCTTCGAGTTTGCGGCTGCGCAGCGGATGCTGGAGTTTCTTGATCGATTTGGCTTCGATCTGACGAATACGTTCGCGCGTGACGTTGAAGCGGCGGCCGACTTCTTCGAGGGTGTAAGTGTAACCATCGCCGATGCCGTAGCGCAGGCAGATGATTTCGCGTTCACGATCGGTGAGGGTGTCGAGCACTTCGGTGATTTTTTCCTTCAGCAGTTCGTTGGAACTGATGTTGGCTGGATTTTCGGCGCTCTTGTCTTCTAAGAAATCGCCGAAGTAACAGTCATCACTGTCGCCGATGGGACGATCGAGCGAGATCGGATGCTTCGATACGCGGATGACGCGCTTGCATTCACCGACGCTGATGCCAGCGCGTTCTGCGACTTCTTCGAGGGTCGCTTCGCGGCCGGTGTCCTGCAGGATGTCTTTTTGGATCTTCCTGAGTTTGCCCATGGTTTCGATCATGTGCACGGGAATGCGGATCGTACGAGCTTGGTCGGCGATCGCGCGCGTGATGCCCTGACGAATCCACCAGGTGGCGTAGGTCGAGAATTTGTAGCCGCGCTTGTATTCGTATTTCTCAACCGCTTTCATCAAGCCGGCATTGCCTTCTTGAATGAGATCGAGGAATGACAAGCCACGATTACGGTATTTCTTAGCGATCGACACCACCAAGCGCAGATTGCCGCATGACAGTTTTTGCTTCGCTTCTTCGTACAGACGGAAGCGCTTAGACACGGCAACGCAACGTTCCAAGAATCGTTCGATGGGCTCGCCAATGCTGAGCGCGAGATCGATCAGTTCTTGTTCTTTCTCTTTGACGACGCTCTTTTTGCGCTTGTTTTGTTCAATTTCACGGCGCAGACGCAGCACTTTACGGCGCATGTCGAGCATTTCGTCTTTGACTTGGATGACGGTTTTGGCGTCGAGCTCCATTTCTTCGAGCAAGCGGTACGCGCGCGTCAGACGGTTACGCAGCAGCTGTTCGTGACGCACGGAAACTTCGCCATTGCAGACTTGTTCTGATAAGGGCGCACTGTGCAGAACCACGCGATTGAGCGTGTTCAAATGATTGGCAGCGCGGTCAAGATAGTCATCGCGTGAGGGCGACGAACCATGGCTCTTGGCGTTCTTTTCTTGCTGCTCTTTGATTTCTTTTTGCTCTTCGACCCAGCCGATGCCGCGACGAATCGCTTCTGGCAAAGTCATGACCTTACGCCGGAAACCGTCACGGTAGATTTCGATACGGCGTGCGAGCTCAATTTCTTGGTCGCGGGTCAACAGCGGGATTTCGCCCATCTGTGACAGGTACATGCGTACCGGGTCATCGATTTTTTCGCCGAGTTCGGCTTCATCACCTTCAGTGGCTTGCTCAGCAGCTTCGTAGCGACCGGTGCCAGCAGCGCGACTTTCGTCGCCTTCGGTATTTCCACCCGGATCTTCACCGAATTCACTTTCGGCAGCGCCGATTTCTTCGACCAACTCGACGCCCTTGGAATCCAGTTGCTCAAGGACTTGATCCAATTGCTCGGGATCGTTCATCGCGTCAGGCAATAAAGCATTCAGCTGGTCGTAGGTGACCATGCCTTTGCCTTTGCTGTTCTTCACCAGCGTGGCGACCACGTCTTTGAGCGACAGCGGTTCAGCACCAGCAACAGGGGCACCGGCGGCCGGCGCGGGGGCAGCAACAGCAGGAGGTGCGCTTTTGACCGGGGACGTCGATTTGGCCATGGGGTCTCTCAGGGTCGCTGTCGCGGCTTTCCGCACAGGGCAGACAGGGCGGACAGGGGGTTCAACGGGGGAGGCGGAGTCTAGAAGCAGAAACCGTCTGACAATGACCGGCCTGCCCCTGGGAATCCGTCATGGTTGAAGCAACCATGCACAGAAATGGGAAGCTGGACGATCATCGACCTACGGAAGAGTTTGGTCAGTCTTGGGCAGCATAATGTGGAGCGGTGGTCACGGCACATTGGTAAACCCTTCTGTATGTACCCCTATTTTGCACCCGAACGGAGCACCCAAGGTGCCCCAGGTTCTACAGGCCACTCAACCACGACCTGACGATCATCGAGTCGTAACTGCCCGCCATCGGGAACGACGGGTAATTTCAAACCGAGCGTGGTGGCCTCTTCCAGGGTTTTCGGCCATGAGCCGTGGCGCTGAGCGAGCTCTAAAAGCTGCGCATTCAGCGGGCCGACTTGGGCGTCCAAGCGTGCACGCAGCTGTCCGCGACTAATGACTTTGTTGGCGTTCCGTTGCCACGGAATTCCGTAGGGGTCGGTTTTGAGCATTAGTCGGCCACCGACTTCCCCGATTGGCCCATACGGCGGCAAGCCTTTGGGATAGCGATGGCGAATCAATTTGGGGTCAAGCAGGCGCGACAGATCGCTGGGATAGGGACCCTCCGTCACCACTGGCTTCATGGGATCCATCACCGAGAGATTTTGTACCAGCTCGGCGCGCGTGGCGGGAATCCCTCCACGCGCAATCCGCCACGTGGCGAGCAGTGACTCAAGCTCACGCGCTCCGTAGCGCGCTAAAAGATCACGAATGGTGCCCTCAATGTAATCTCCCGTTGGACTTCCTGGAGTAGAGGACTGCAACTGAGTCAGCCAATACGGCAATTGTTCAAGTCCGGTGAAAGAGCCGAAACCGAATTGTCGTTTCCAATCCCACACCATGCGTTTGGCGGCAGGATCTTTTTCGGCTTGCTCCCAAGCGGCAAGGAAGGCGTCGAATTGCTCAGGATGACGCACATCCCATTGAAAGAAGGTCTTGAGCGTCGCCACGGCATTACGCCATAAAGAGGTCGAGCGTGGGATTTCATGCGTTCCGCGCAGTAAAAAAGCCAAGGCATTCCCATGTTGGCTGAGCACACCAGAAAGATTGAGCGCGGCGTGTTCGTAGAACGGCTCGAACTGCGGATCCAAATCAATGAGGGTTTCATACAAACGGCTGAAACCGCCACCGCCGCCAGACACGCGATCATCTTTACGGTCGAGTTGGTATTCAAAATAAGCGAACGAATCGATCCAACGCAATTTGGCCAACGTATTGGTATGACCCAATGCTAACACCCGCGCGGTTTCAGGCGCCGGCAGAAAGTCGATATTCTTCGAGCGAATCACTGGTTTGGCGGTCAGGAAGTGACTGCTGTTCCAGCCGACCAATGCGACGGCACCAAGGACGATGCTGAGTCCGAGTATGATTCCACGCAAGCGAGCGTTCATAGGTGAGCGCACAAAAGCAAAGCGTGTTGGCGATAAACGAAACCGTTCACAGCTGCTTCCGTCGCACCACGGCAACCGTGATCATCACCAATAACGTGCACCACAATCCGCCATAAACGAAACGCATGAGCAGATCATCCATCGGCAAAGGAGTGCGATAAACCGCCTCGTTGCGATAGGCGAATTGACCAAGGTCGGGGATTAAACTCGCGAGTGCAATCGCGATGGTTTGTTGCCAGCCTTTTAAATGGTGAACCAAACCTGGGAGCGAATGCACCGCGTGCCCGAGTGCATAAGTCGCCAAGCCCAACACGGCGGCGAGCAACGGCGATGATAATGCCGTCCAGCATAAGCTGACGGCGGCCATGACTAAGACTTCAACGATGGTTAATAAACCAGCGACGATCAGCCACTGATGCACTTCAGCGCCAGTCAGGAAAAGGTAGATCAATCCGATAATTAACATCGCGATCTGCCCAGCCGCCAAGGCTAAGCAGAGGCCAAGATATTTTCCCAGCACGAACTGCCAACGCGGCAAGGGTCGAGATAACACGGTGTACAGCGTCTTTTGTTGAATTTCGACGTGGACCAGCGCGGTGCCGGTCGCCACCGCGACCAACACGCCCATGATTGATTGCAGACTAAAGACGATGTCGGTGGTGATGATATTGCCATCGGTGGCACTGATCCAACCGACAATGCGTGACATCAGCACGCCCACTAAATAAACCGCTAATAATAATAAGAAGGTGCGCGAACGCACGGCCTCGCGACACGTAGCCCAAGCGATAATGCGAATCATGGCGTGCCCACTTGATCAAGTCGTTTTCCGGCGGCGTGGAAAGCTTTCACGCGCGCGACGAAATAGTCTTCTAAGCCAATGCGATTACGTTCCAGTCGTAAAATTTGCGCGCCAGCCGGAAGCGCAGCGAGGCTCGTCGCACGTTGAGCTTCGGGAAATTGCCAACGCCACGTACCGTCGTGGTTCGCCATTGCCTCGGTTGGCATGGGGCCGCTGCCGGTAAGAACCAAGGGCGCTTGCTTCACCAAGTCTTCGAGCTTGCCTTGTTCCAGCACCACGCCGTGATCAATCACCGCGTAATAGTCACAGAGGTCTTCAACGTCGCTCAGAATATGGGTGCTGAAACAAAGCGTCGCACCGCGCTTGCGTTCCAGCGCCATCACTTCGCGAAAACGCGCACGCCACAGTGGATCTAAACCAGAGAACGGTTCATCAAGCACCAATAAATCTGGCTGATGAATAATGGCTTGAGCAAGACCAAAGCGTTGGCGCATGCCTTTCGAAAAACTGCCCAACATGCGGCGCTTCAAATCGCTAAGATCCAGCAATTCGCAGACGCGATCAATCGCCGCAGGAACCGCATCGGCGCTCATTCCTGAAAGGCGGGCCATGTAAGCGAGATATTCGCCGACCGCCAAATTGTCATAAAAATACGGATGCTCAGGCAGATAGCCCAGTCGCGCACGCAATCGGTGATCACCTAAGGGCTGACCAAAAAGTCGGATGTCGCCCTGATGACCATGCAGCAGACCCATGACCAATTTGATGCTGGTAGATTTGCCTGCGCCGTTCGCACCGAGAAATCCGAACGCAGAACCACGTGGCACGCGCAGGTCGACTTGCTTGAGCGCATGCACCCGTTGCAGCCAATCACCCCGATAGGTGAACGAAACTCCGGCGAAACTGAGAATGTTGTCGTCAGTCATGGGTATTATTTGCGTGTTTGAGCAGGACGTAGCATGGGGCGAAACCTTGCCTCACTGGTGGCTGGTGTCCAGCGTCTGTCGGCTGTTATCGGCTGTTATCGGCTGCTGTCGGCTGCTGTCGGTTGCTGTCGCTGCTGAGAGCGGCTACAGGTTAAAGGCTACAGGCTATGGACCACCGGTTTTGTACACGACATCGAAGCACGATCCTGTCGCAAACGATTACTTGTTGGACGACTTTGCCATGCGGCGCCAGCGTATGAGACCGCCAATGATCATCGGCAAAATTGAGATGACGATGACGCCAATAACGATGATCTCAAGATTTCGCTGCACGAACGGTAATTGACCGAGCCAGATGCCGACTCCCATAAGCGACGGCACCCACACCACGGCTCCAATGACATTCCACAGCGTGTAACGGGCA
>JAYVSL010000031.1:0-11120 GCA_043775355.1 Planctomycetota bacterium | reverse complement strand
CGCCCGTCGAGCCAATCGCGAAGACGATTGCAGCGGCGCATTTTGGGAAGGCCGTTTCCATAGCGTGCCGTTGCTGGATCAAGCCGCGCTGATCGCGTGTTTGGCCTACATCGATCTGAATCCAATCCGCGCCAAAGTCGCTGATCGCCCCGAAACCTCCACTTTTACCAGTGGTTATCGCCGCATTCGCGCACGAAATCGCCATCGTGCGGCAGAGAAAATTAAACGTCGTGAGCCGAAACGCGCCGCCGTGCTATTGGCGAAGGTGGGCTTAGCAACGAACGCCAAACATGCGGAGGACGGCTTGTGGCTGACGCCATTAGCGCGCTGCCAAGTCGGCGAGCCGTTGGCCAATAAAACTATTACGCCGGATGATTATCTCACGTTACTCGATGCCACCGGACGATTTTTGAAGACCGGCAAACGTGGCGCGATTCCAGCAGAATTAGCACCGATTCTGGAGCGACTCGACCTGAGCGTCGACGCCTGGCTGGCGACCATGCTCGGTTGGCGAATGTTTGCGTTCACCAGCGCTCTTGGTCACGCGAAAGTCTGTTCTGATGAAGCGGCTAAACGAGGGCTTCAGTGGATTCGCAATCGTTGTCCACTATTTGTAGAAAAGAGCACCGATAAAATCGATGCGGCGTGATCTGCCATTCAAAGGATGACGTGACTTATGGACTCCAAGAATTGCCGAAGTCAGCGCGGTGAAAGGCCGTAAGGGATAGAGGACGGTTTTTCTGTGGCACGGGCAGCTTGCCCGTGGTTAGTCGTGCGAACACGGGCAGGCTGCCCGTGCCACCGGTGATAAAATGTAGACATATAATCTACTGACACCTCAGGGAAAAATTAGCCGTGCCGAATCAAAATGATGGTTTGCATGGGCAGTAATCGTGTGCGTGGTTCAATAAAGACGGTCGCTATGTCGAGGCAGGTTGCGGCAAGCGAGTCGAAAATGCTGCCGTTCGAAGTCATGAATCTAAGGGTGTTCCGCGGTAAAATATCACTGAAGGCGCAGGTGATTGGTGGCGAAGAGCGTTGTCGGAGGGCGATCCGCTCAAAGAGGTGTCCAGAACTCGTTCGTTGGTGATTTCACTTTCCGTTTGCTGCTTGTTTTTGGTTTTCGTTTTTCAGGTCGACGAACAGTTTTAGGGCATCGCAATGGCGCACGGAAGTCACGTGTGTGTTTTTCAGCGTGATAAATTATGATTTTATTAGGAAAGTAAAAAAAATACGATGGAATGCCAATTCACCAATCAAGGACCACCATGGCCACCATCGCTTCACTCACCGCTAAACTTTCCAAAACCAAGTCCAAGATCGCTGTCCTCAAAGGACAAGCGGCTGTCGTCAAGGCCGCTCTCGCCGCTGCCAAGGTTGCCGCTAAGGCCAAGAAGGCCGCTGCCAAGGCCAAGAAGTAATCATTTGCTGTCCGCCTCGCCGTTACGGCGGCAAAGCGGCGACAAAGCGGCGTAAAAGCAGTGATTTTCAGTGAGAACGCTGAGCAAACCCAGGATGGTGACATCCTGGGTTTGTTGTTTTTTCCTGTGGCACCAAACGTGTACGAGCGCCGCAGAGTGCGCGTTTGACGACCATCATCTGGACGTCACCCTGTGCGCGTCATGGCCCATACTCCTCTCAATCATCCCCTGCCACGCGGAACCCGGATCGTCACCTTGTTGGGTGAAACCGAGCTCGATAACGAAGGCGAAGAAATTCTGACCGCGCCGGGTAGCATTGGTCGTATTACGGGAATCGCTCAAGAGCGCGACAACGGCGATCCAGGTTTTTGCTATGATCTGGAGTTCGATAACGGCGTATGGCTGACGCGCGATGACTTCGAATTCGACGACA
The DNA here is from genome assembly GCA_043775355.1 of Planctomycetota bacterium. Taxonomy (GTDB): domain Bacteria; phylum Planctomycetota; class UBA11346; order UBA11346; family UBA11346; genus BOG-1363. The sequence goes on along the minus strand of JAYVSL010000031.1, from coordinate 9,266 downwards.
GCACGCGTTATCGCGTAGTGGGATGAACCGCTAAGAAGCGTTAATCGGTAAAAACGCTGTAAAAGCAGCTTTTTTTACCTGAAGCTACGTGAAACAGGTTACAGTCCTTTGCGGCTGAACGCGCGCTCAATGACTCCACCAAGGTGGTCTTGCGCATTGCGTAATTCGGCCGGATCACCTTGCACGGCGGTAAAAAAGTCAGCTCCGCCGCCGGAAGGCTTGATTCCGATGACGACAAAACTCATACCGCTAAGAACGATCTGCATGGCTTTACGCTGGTCCTCGGTCAAGCCGTCGGGTCCGGCAGCCGCCGTGGGAGTGGCACTTGGCTCCGGCGTTTTAAGGTTTGGGCGTCCACTTTTTTCTGCGGGACGGGTGTTGGCACCAGGAAAGCGCAGAATTTTATCGTCGTCAACCATGATCGGCAGGGTGGCAAGAATCGTTCGCGCTGCAAGGCAACGACGGTGACGAACGCGGCTTTTCACTGGTGTCAGTAGCTGGCGCGCGTCTTTAGTTGCGTCGACGAATCGAGCGAGAGGCTGCAGCGATGCCTGGCCTGCTGAGTAACGCGTGCGTCGTTTTGGTTCGTACCCAAGGTCCCGTCAATCTCGGCATGGTTGCGCGATTATGCGGAAACCTTGGCGTGACGGACCTGCGTTTAGTGGCGCCGCTGTGTGCCGTGAACTCTGATGAAACCAGAATGTTTTCGACGCATTCTCAAGCGTTGCTTTTAGGCGCGGCTGTCTTTCCTGATCTTTCATCAGCACTGACTGGCTGTTCGTTGGCAATCGGCACCAGCGCCCGTCCGCGTGGCGAGGACCACGGCGAAGCGTTGTCACTAGCGCAAATACCTGATTTTTTACAGCGAAAGCACGCGTCGACTTTTGCTTTGGTGTTCGGCAATGAAGCCACCGGTTTGACCGAAGCCGAGCTGATGCATTGTCAGGGCTGGCTGCATCTCGAAACCTTTGGGCCGAATACCAGCTATAATTTGAGTCACGCGGTGGCGATTACCTTGCATTATGTGGCGACGAGCTGCTCCGTGCCGGTGGTCGCCGAAACCACGAATACCGATTTTGCTGCGAATCGAGATTCGGTGATGCATCTGTATCGCTATTGGCTCAGCTTACTTGAGCGTTTTCAATATTTCCGTCGTGCCGATCGTGAACGGTTTATCCCGCACTTACAGCGGTTGTTTAATCGCATGGATTTATCAGACCGCGACGTGCAAATTTTATGGGGCATGCTGGCACAATTTCAGTTGTTCACTTTTGGTGATCGTGGCATGTCGACGGAAGTGGCAGAAAAGTCATTGGCACAAGAGTTATCGACAACAAGCGAGGAGTTTAAGACAGAAAAGCAGAGTGTAAAAAGCGAGAGCTAAGACGTCGGCTGTTTCGGCATTTCACCGCTGAACGCTCACGTGCAGTGAGAGCGTCACTCCGCCTCGCCCGGAATGCCGACTCGTGGAGATGTGGTTGTCAATTTCGCCACTAGCATTCGGTCATGAGTTGGTCCCACACCGCTATGTTTTATGAGCAGATGGCCGTCACGCTTGATGCGGGGTTGTCTATCACGCAGGCGGTACAGCTTTCTGGTAATACGGCGGGTGGTGAGCTGCGTTCTGGAGGACAACGATGGTCGGCCGGGTGCGCGGCAGGTCAAAGTTTGGCGGAGCAGTTACAAGCTGATGGTCAACCGTCGTTTGATATTGCTCTAGTAAAAGCAGGTGAAACCAGCGGTCGCTTGTCAGAGCTGTGTCGCGAACTCGCCAGTCACTATCGTCACTGTATGGCACTGCGCACTTTAGTTCTGGGACGACTGGTTTACCCAGTTTTTTTGATTCACGTGACGTTGCTGGCATTGGGCGTGGTCTTGGTTTTTATGAGCCATTGGTCGCCATGGATTATCTTGGCTTTGCCATTGATGCTGTGGGCTTTGGTCGGTGGCGCTATTCTTTTACTGCGTTTGCTGGGCCCAAAAACGCGGGCAAAGCTGGTGTTGAGTGGTCCATTCGCCCCGCTGACGATGCCGTTGGTGGCGGCCAACACGTGTACCGTTTTGCGCGCCGCGCTAGCGGCAGGATTACTGATGCCAGATGCATTAGAGTTGTCGGCGGGTGCCTGTGGTAACCGCATTATGGGCGAACGTTTAGTAAGCGCCGGAAACGAATTGCGCTACAACCGTATTGATTCGCTGAGTGCCGCTCTGCAGCGCTGTGGCTTGCCGGCGCTAGTGGTCGATCACACCACGACAGGAGAACGCAGCGGCACCCTTGATAAGACTTTGGGGCAAATGGCGACGATGATGCGTGAATCGTTCCGTCTGCGCGCGGAATGGACGGCACGCATCTTTTGCGGCTTGATCTATGGTGGTGCTATGTTCGCTGCGATTGCCGTGGTTATGTTGTTTTGGGTAAATTATCTGGGGCTGATTTCCAGCGCGATGGAAGAGTAGGCGATTTATTTGGCTCTGCGGCGTTTCGAGTGGGTCATTTCTTAGTCTTTGGCACCGATCAAAACGGAAGAAAATCGAACAGGAGGCGCGGAGGCGCGGAGATGAGATGAGAGGAGGGAAAGACGCATTCTCTCCGGCACGTTTCTTCCCCTCCTCCGTTCTCCGCGTCTCCGCGCCTCCTGTTCAATATTTTCTTCTGTCGTTGTTCAATGAACGCGAACCCACACGAATCGCCGCAGAGCCATTTTTTGGGTGAAAAAAGCACCGCGAAAATGGCCGCAAGGCGAAAAGCAGAGCAAAAGTCGAACGGTGGATTTCTGCGGATGAAAAAGGCACAAAAAAGCTTATCTGGTCATACACCTTCAACGGCTGGTCAGCAGTTCTCGTTACCGGCTCTTCCCCTTTGTGCGCGACGCTTCTAGATTCATCAGCCACGATCTACTCCTCGGTGAAACACAGATCGTTAAGGAACTTCGGTGAAACAAATAACAGCATGGTTGCGTCGTTATATCGTCGCTGTGGTGGTTTTCGTTTTGGGCGTCATTGGTTCATGGTTGCTTCATGACTGGGTTTATCAAACCGAGTGCTTGGCTGCGCAGATTCAGGGAATTCATCAGCCGACACCTTCGGCTTGGCTGTCGTTCGTCGTCTTGTTAACCGGCTTGAGTTTGTCCACGATGGGGGCCTTTGGTCTCGTGATGGCAAGCGTGCGCTCTCACCGAACGGAGCGATTAATTTCAACGCGCACGACCGAGCTGCGCAGTAAGATCACGGAACATGCGAAGAGCGAAGCGGCGCTCTCCGTTGTTCTCAGCGAGAACGCGATTCTGGTCGCGGCAGTCGCGAACACCACTGCGGGGGTGATGATCAGTGACCCAAATCAGCGGGATAACCCATTAATATTTGTTAACCGAGCCTTCTCTCAGCTTACCGGATATAACGACAATGAAGTAATTGGGCGCAACAGTCGCTTTCTTGAAGGAGCGAAAACCGACCCGCTGGCGTCCGAGGCAATTCAACAAGCCTTACGTGAAGTGAAGCCGATCAGAGTTGAAATTCTTAACTACCGAAAAGACGGCGGCACTTTTTGGAATGACTTGTCGATTACTCCGGTGCTCGATGACCGCAGCCTGGTGGTATATTGGGTTGGTGTTCAAAATGACGTCAGCGAACAAAAGCTGGCGTCGTTGGCGCTGCGGCGTGAACGCGACCGCCTGCGGCGTCAACTTGCTTTTGCTACGTCGTTGGCCGCTGCTGCGGAAGTGGTCGTAGCCGAAGAAAATAATCGTACGTTACTTGGTGGAATTGTCGGTCACGTAGGGCGTGCACTGGGCGTTGATCGTGTTCTGATTTTTAACGTAGATCTAACACGCCGGGTGGCGACGGGACTATGCGAATGGCTCAATCCCGAAGCTGTTGGCGTTACCTCGGTGCTAGATGTTTACCCGCTCGATCTTTTTCGGCACTGTGTTGAGCATTTCGTCACTCAGCGAACCGCGATCGAAAGTCATGATGATGCGGTTCTGGAATTGATTGCTAAAGATGGCAGTGCTCCGTTGTTACATGGGCGCATGATGATTCGCAGTGTGCTATTCTATCCTTTTCAGTTTCGACCTGGGCAGTTTTATCTCATGGCCATCTGCCAAGTACGCTACCGTCGCGTGTGGAAACATGATGAAACCGCCTTTCTTGAGTCGGTAAGCAAGCTGACCAGCGTGGCATTAGAAAAAATTCATCTGCTTGATCAGCGACGAGCCACCGAAGAAGCCGTGCGCGCGAATGAAATGCGTTATCGCGCTATTGTTGAAGATCAGAGCGAGTTGATTTGTCGATTCCGTAGCGACTCGATCATCACCTTTGTTAACGAAGCATATGCGCGCTATTTTGCGCGTAGTCGTACGGAGCTAGAGGGGCATAGCTTTATGCCTTTGTTACCGGAAGAAGACCGGGAAAATATTCATCGTCAATTTGCCGCGTTGTCACCAGCGAACAATTTGGTGTCGTACTCTCATCGCGTTATTCAAGGTGATGGACATATACGTTGGGTGCAGTGGGCCGTGCGCGGTTTCTTCGACAACGTTGGCCAAGCCATAGAATATCAGGCGGTTGGTCAGGACATTACCGAGCGCAAGCAAGCCGAAGACAATCTTCGACAAAGCGAAGCGAGCTTCCGTTCATTAGTGGAGCAAGCGCCGGAAGGAATATTGATTGCTGATTTAAGCGGTCGCTACGTCGAAGCAAATCCGGTTGCGTGCAGTCTGGTTGGTTTTTCCCGTGCGGAATTACTGAACAAAACCATCGGCGACCTCTTGGCGAACGACGACAGTACCGCGCTTAACGAACGCATGGCCTTGTACCGTGAAGGCCACACGCTGTTTGGCGAACGTCAGTTTCGGCGCAAGGACGGCAGCACGATTCAGGTCGAAATGATTGCCAAATTATTACCAGACAAACGCCTGCTGGCGATTGTGCGTGATTTGTCTGAACGCCTGAAGCTGGAAGTTTCTTTACGTGAAGCCAAAGAAGCAGCGGAAAACGCAAGCCTCGCCAAAAGCGCATTCTTGGCCAACATGAGCCATGAGATCCGCACGCCGATGAATGGCATTTTAGGAATGGTCGGACTCATTCTTGAATCGTCACTGGAAGCTGATGTTCGTGAGTTTGCTGAGACGGCGCGGCTGTCTGGCGAACACTTGATGACCATTATTAACGACATTCTCGACTTCTCAAAAATTGAAGCGGACCGGTTGGAATTAGAAAGCGTGGCCTTTGAGTTGCCGCAACTCATTGAAGACACCGTGGTGTTGTTCGCCGAACAGGCTCAAGGAAAAGGGCTTGAATTGGTGTGTTTTGTTCATGCCGATGTTCCGCCGGTGGTTCGCGGAGACCCTTCGCGCTTGCGTCAGATTCTGATCAACTTGCTCGGTAACGCAGTGAAGTTTACGCAACACGGCGATGTTATGGTGCGCGTTGGCATTGATGGCGAACACGTGGGCGGCAAGACGGAGCAGTTCAAAGTTCTTTTGGGCGGTGATGCTTTCGTGGATGATCATCACTCGTCGGTCATTTCTCCAGAAGCGACGGTGCATTTACGCATCACGGTGGCGGACACCGGCCCCGGCATTCCCGATGAAGCTCAACCGCGCATGTTTCAGTCTTTTTCACAGGCCGACAGCTCGACGACGCGGCGTTTTGGCGGCACGGGTTTGGGCCTCGCCATATCGCGTCACCTTGTGGAATTGATGGGCGGTCATATTGGATTTAATTCCACGCCGTCAGGCACGACCTTTTACTTCTCTCTTTCTCTGACTCTTCCGAGCGTGCCGATCGAACGTGCGATGGTGCCGGATAACTTACAGCAGATACGCCTGTTGGTGGTGGATGACCATGCGGCATGCCGTGATTTTTTAGTTGCACGACTAGGGTCATGGGGAATGCGTGCGGAAGCGGTCCACGATCCGGCCCATGCACTGACGGTGTTGCACGATGCTCAGCTCGCCACGCCGCCGGTGTCGGTGGTCATTATTGATTTGGAAATGCCAGGTATCGATGGGTTGCAGATGGCGCGCACGATTCGCGAAGACCCAGATTTACAGGCGGTGAAGGTGATCGCGCTGACAACCTTAAATCGACGAGGCGCGAGTCAGGAAGCGAAGCGCTTAGGAGCAACGGCATGCTTAACCAAACCGGTGCGCTCCATAGCGCTGCTGGATGCCTTGTTGGCGACCGTTGGTGCCGGACGCGAGCCAGGCGAACAGCCACGTTTAGCTCAGGCGCCGTTAGTAAATGTACGCTTGCTGGTGGCCGATGATAATTTGGTCAATCGCCGCTTGGCGCTGGCGCAATTAGCGCAGCTGGGGATTCAGGCAGATGCGGTGGTAAATGGCATGGAAGCGCTCGCCGCCCTGGAGCGCGTTTCTTACGCGTTAGTATTAATGGATGGCCAGATGCCAGAAATGGATGGCTACCTTGCGACGGCAGAGATCCGTCGACGCGAAGGCAAAGATCGCCATACCATTATTATTGCGATGACGGCTGACGCACTGTCAGGCGATCGCCAACGCTGTTTAGACGCGGGGATGGATGACTATTTGGCTAAGCCAGTAAAAAGTGCTGATTTGCGTGCGGTATTGACGCGTTGGCTACCAATCAACCATGAGGAGTCCGTCACCACAGAGGGCAAAGAAGTTCCTTTTAGCGACGATACTTCGTCGACACCTATACGGAGCGAACCAAGTGAACGTCCGACGACGGCACGATATCGGCGATTAATACAGCAAAACGAAGAGCTGGATGCGACCGTGATTGAAGACTTATTGGCCCAGGGCGGCATATCGTTGGTTAGCTCACTGAGTGAGTCGTTGCGTCAAGATGCGTTCCTTCAGTTGCCGGCCTTGGAACAAGCCGTGGCCGACAATAACGGCGTCGTCGCTGCCGCTGCCGCGCATCGTCTTAAGGGTGCGGCTTGGAGCCTTGGCCTGCGCGCTTTGGCGAGCGCCTGCTTAGCCTTAGAACACGCACTCGATCTTGGTATGGCAGACACCACGCGCTTGTGTCACGAAGTGGCGAAGGCTTACGAACGTGGCCAAGCTGCGTTGGACAGGATCGTCACAGGCAAGCCTGGCGCCTGATAGCTCCACATCCAAAGGCCCACCATTGTCGCGACCGTAAAGCTTAGGCCTTCCGCCGCTGAATGTGACAACCATGCTTCGCGCCCATGGACGCTATTACTTTCTTACGCGATCTGCACGACGAGGTCGCCAATCATGCCGGCATTGGTCATTCGCTGCTTGGGCGGATGGAGACAGACCCCAAACGACGAGATGACTTTAAGATATTCTGTGGTCAGCATTATCCGTTGGTGGGTACGTTTACGCGGTACCTCGAATTACTGTTGTTAAGTGCGCCGTCGTCAGAAGCAAAAATTTGGCTGGCGAAAGTCTTGGTCGATGAATACGGCGAGCGTAGCGAAGGCCAAGATCACGCGGCGCACTATCGGATTTTCATGCGCGCCTGTGGTTGGCAGGATGATCAGATCGGCAGTGTTCGTCTACATCCAGCGGTTACCGGTTTTATCGCTGAACACCTGCGTATCTGCATGGAAGAACCCTTCTTGGTTGGCTTAGGCGCCGTTGGCCCAGGCCATGAATGGGCCATTCCAACGATGTTTCACAACATTCTTCGCGGCTTACGTCAGGCGGGTTTTGCCGAAACCGAAATCGAATATTTTACCCTTCATACTTTGCAGGATATCGATCACGCAGCGTGGCTGGAAGAGGCTCTCGCTCGCTATGCCACTACGGCCGAAGCGCAGGAGCAAATTCGGCGCGGCTGTTTAATGAGCCTCGCCGCCCGCGAACGTTTGTGGTGGGGCATTGCCGATAAAATTAACGCCGGCCGCATGAGCGCGCGCATGCCGTGGGCAGTCAGCGCAACGGTCGGCAGCGAACAGGAAGAGCTTACCCTGATAGAATTTCGTGCCGGCATTCATTTCCGCTGTGAGATTCCTGCGATCACCCGAAGCATTTAGCTCGTGGCAGCCAATAGCTCGTGGCGAGACGCGAGCATCCTTCCGCGTCTGCCGCGTTGAATGGAATTTGTGATTGAAGGACACCAGAGCAAAGAGAGCGTGCCGCCATGACTGATGGACTCCTGATTCTTGGTTTTGGTGGACCGACTCCTGGCTGTTGCGGTCGACGCGCGGTTTGTCCGAAGACGCCTGGATGCGAAGCGGAATGTTTCGTTGCTGGCATCCTTGGTGATAACCCTGCGCGCGCGGCGCGTATTGCTGAAGTCACCGGACATTATCAGCATTTCGGTGGCTTTAGTCCCTACAATCAACTGACCGCGCGTCAGGCGGAAGCGCTTCGCACGGAACTCACGCGACGCGGACAAACGCTGACCGTTGCGTGCGGCTATCGTCATTGGGCCCCATGGTCGATCGACGCTATTCGTGAACTGTCGCAGGCGGGCTGTTCGCGTGCGGTGATTTTAATTATGGCGCCGCATCAATCGTCGGTCAGCTGGGATTGGTATTTGAAGCACGCCGCCGAAGCCGCCGAAAAATTCGGCTCTGCCGCGCCAGCACTGGTTGCCGTCGTGCAACCGTGGTGGAAAGAAACCGGTTTTATTACAGCTACCGCCGAAGCGATTCGCTCCATGACCGTGGGCTGGAGCGCGGAACGTTTTGCTGCCGCTGAATTGGTGTTCACCGCGCACGCAATTCCACAGCCGGTTGAAAGCACGTCGCCCTATCGCCAACAATTTGCCGAGACCGCCGCGCTCGCCGCCGCCGCCTTGGGCCATTCCGAGCACGCCATCGCTTTCCAAAGTCAGCCGACCGATAGCCGTGTGGCATGGTCGTCACCCACCATTGAACATGCGGTTGAAGACGCCCATCGGCGCGGCAAGCGCGACATTATTGTGCAAGCCGCAGGCTTCCTAGTCGATCACACGGAAGTGCTCTACGACCTTGATGTCGAAGCCAAAGAATTGGCGGACAAACTCGGCATAACGTTTACTCGCGCGCCTTGTGTTCACGATCATCCGGCGTTTATCAGCATGCTGGCTGATCGTGTGCAGCAGGCGTTCGCAAGGACCTGAAGAACCCGAAAGGATTGAAGGGCGATAAGAAAACCGCGCAGAGTAGATAAACGCTTCACCGCAAGGCACAGCAAGGTTAAGCCACCCTGTAGTGCCCGGTTCCTTTCCCTTGATTTTCCAGGCTATTTCCATGCATTTTTACCGCTGGCGTCCGAGTTGAGGATGGGTCACGCCACGCGTTCATAATGATTGAGTAGGCCGCCGAC
>JAYVSL010000030.1:0-2091 GCA_043775355.1 Planctomycetota bacterium | reverse complement strand
ACGCAGGAAAATCGCGGGCTGGGACCATAATTACCTCATCCAGCTCCTCGCCAGAATAGCCACGCCCGTGTCACACGAGGGGTAATGCAATTGCCCTGGGTAGCTAACGTTTTGCGCTCACTTCACCGAACCACGCACAAATCCTGATACAACTCATCATATTGCTTCGCCACGGTCTTCCACGACCAGTCGGCTTTCATCGCGCGTTTCATTGCGGCTTTCCATTCTTCGGGGAAGTGTTGATACAACCCAAGCGCGCGGTCGAGCACGCTGGAAAAATGTCCGAGATCAATTGGGCCGAAAGTAAAGCCGTTGCCTTCGTGACCGGCGACGTCTTGCACGGTGTCGGCTAAGCCGCCGGTATGGCGTACCAACGGCAGCGTACCGTAGCGCAGACTATAGAGTTGAGTGAGTCCGCACGGTTCGGTGCGACTAGGCATTAAGAAAAGATCAGAGCCAGCGATGATGCGATGCGCCAAACCTTCGTTGTAACCGTACCACGCGTGAACCCAGCCCGGATGTTTGGCCTGCAATTGTTTAAGGCGATGTTCCAGTTGGGGATCACCTGAACCGAGCACGATCAGCTGCATGCGCCCGGCAAGAATGTACGGCTCGACGGCTTCGGCAATTAAGTCGATGCCTTTTTGCTCGACCAAACGACTGACGACCGCCACCACGCACGCATGCTTGTCAGGCACTAAGCCCAATTCATCACGCAAACGTTCGCGGCAGGCCTTTTTGCCAGCTAATTTTTTCACCTCGAAGTTCGCCGGAAGTTCGCGATCGGTTGCCGGATTCCAGATCTCGCTGTCGATGCCATTGACGATACCGCTGAGCTTAAACGCATGACTGCGCATCACGGCTTCCATGCCGTACGCATATTCACCCTGCTGGATATCTTCGGCATAACGCCGACTGACCGTGGTCACGCGATCGGCAAAAACGACGCCGCCCTTCAAAAAATTCAGCCGACCATAATGCTCTAAATGCAGCGGATTAAATAAGGCCCAATCCAATCCCGTCAGTTTCATATCGAAGTGCCAAAATGCGCCCTGATAAGCGATATTATGAATAGTGAACACCGAACGCGTCGCTGGCAAAACTTTATTGAATCCACGCTCCAACAACGGCGGTATCAAACCGGTCTGCCAATCATGCGCATGAACCACATGCGGTATCCAGCCCAAATAACCTGGTAGCGCCAGCGCACCTTTGCTGAAAACCGCAAAGCGCCGGGCGTTATCTTCGTAGTCCTGCGTGCTGCTGGGACCATACACGCCATCACGATCGAAGAGCTCATTGCACGCCAGCAAGTACACCGGCGTGCCGTCGATAATGACCGTGCCAACGCCCAACTGATGATCGATCCCACCCGACTCAATGGTCATGGTGTGAGCACCCCAAGTCAGGCCAAGTTTCTGCGCCGCAGCGATCGCCTTGCGATATCCAGGGATGACTACCCGCGCGTCGTGTCCAAGCGCACGCAACGCCTGCGGCAAGGCACCGACCACATCTGCCAGCCCTCCCGTTTTCACCAAGGGCACTGCCTCACTGGCAGCGTGCAGAATGCGCAGAGCTTGATGAGTCATCGGAGCCGATTCCTTAAGCCCACGGGTAACCGCAGGTGAGAGATGGTTACACGATAGAACGTGCAGCGGCAAGGCTTCTACCGCCAAAACGCCCTTTGCAGTCAAGGGTCGGAGCGTTGCGACGAACACATCACGGCGTTCGTTGCCACGTGAAGCGATGATGCATTGCGACCATGGCGACCGTCCTACAGTCCCCGCCCATGCATCAGACCGCCAGCGACCTTGAGCCGGATATCGGCACCCAACCGGCAAAAACCGTCTTTATCGAGACCTTCGGTTGCCAGATGAACATCAATGACACCGAAGTCGTGTTAGCGCGCCTGAGCGAAGCTGGCTGGCGGCGAGTCGATTCAATCGATGAGGCTGGCCTGGTGCTCTACAACACCTGCTCCGTGCGCGACAACGCCGAAGGAAAAGTGCGTGGCCGTTTGGGCGCACTCAAGCCGATCAAACGCGCGCGCCCAGGACTACGCATCGGCATCATGGGCTGCATGGCCCAGCG
>JAYVSL010000029.1:0-33644 GCA_043775355.1 Planctomycetota bacterium | reverse complement strand
ACCACCAGTTTGGGCACATCGCCCGATTCACGCTTTTTTACTGCTTTGCCGCCGACGACCGCTGGTCGATGCGCTTCCCCGACGCGACCTTTGACGCTGGTTTGCAGGTGTTCGTCAAGCCACACGCATAAACGGTGCACGGGATGAGCGGGATCAACCGGCGCATGCGCGCGAACGCTCGCCAGAACTTCAGCAATCGGCTTGCCGCCGCGATCATGGTACAATTTGCGGAAGGCGTCGCGCACCGCGCTGATGTGTTCCTCGCTCCAACCGTCGCGACGCATGCCAATTTGATTTACATTACGCGGTTCGGCCGGATTTCCCTCGGCGATCATGAAAGGAGGAACGTCAAAACGAACTCCGCTCATGGAACCAACCAAACTGAGTTCACCGATAGTGGCAAAATGGTGCAGGCCGACCATGCCGCCGATGATGGCTTTACGGCCAACGTTGATGTGACCAGCCAGTTGCGTGTTGTTCCCAATCACGACGTGATCGCCAACCACGCAATCGTGCGCGACGTGAGCGTAAGCCATGATCAGGCAATGATTGCCAACCACCGTTTTCATGCCGCCGCCAGCGGTGCCTTTACTGATGGTGACGGCTTCGTGGATACGGCAGTTTTCGCCAATGATGGTTTCGCTATCTTCACCGCGAAATTTCAGGTCTTGCGGATCGCTGCCGACGACGGCGCCTGGGAATACGATGGTGCCAGCGCCAATGGTGGCGCGGCCGTAAACCGTGACGTGATTACGTAAATCGACTCCGGCTCCCAGGGTCACTGGACCCTTGACCACGCAAAATGGGCCGATGTTGGCCTCTGCGTGGATCTGAGCGGTTGAATCGACCACCGCGAGCGGGTGAATCGGCATGGCGAGAGTTCCGGGTAAAGTGTGGGCGTGATTACTAATCGTTTGGAATCGGGCGTAAACCTATGAATTGATAAGGATCTGGTCAAGATTGTTATTCATTGTCTGACATTGAATTCGAGATAGGTGATATCCATGCCTTTGGTCCGCGGAATTTTAGTCGGCCCGCCGCACACCTATTTGGTACAGGTTTCCACCGCGCTCGGCATGGACGTGTTCGCCAACCCTGGGGAAGCGACTCACCTGTTAAACTTGGTCGCGCGACTTCGTTTGGCTTTCGATCTGCGCATTTTTGGCTACCTGATCAGCGCCACCGGCTTTGAGCTCATCGTGCGGCACCATCCCACCATTATCGATACCGACGAACAATTACGCGTGCGTTGGGCCACCATCGCTGGCAGTTCATTGACCTCCATGACGCGCATCAAGCAACGCTTCGCTAGCCTGGGCGGATTCATGCAAACGCTTTTGCAACGCTTCAGCCGCGAGTGGAATCGCCGACACCACAGTCGCGGCCACCTGTGGTCGGGACGTTATCGGGCGTGTCTGTTGGCTGACGACAGCGCATTACTCGCCGCCGTCGCATGGCTGGAAGATACCAAGCACCAACACGTGGACTCGGTGTTCAGCAGCAACGCCGCCCGCGCTCCGCACGAAACCCGGATGGAAGCGTTGGTTCCGCTCGCTCCGTTACCGATTCGTCGTGGTCCTGATGGATCATTTTTTCCAGGCGATGAATCACCACCGGGATTACCACCGCTGACGGATCATGATGGTCAAGCCGGGTTCCGTGATTACGCCGACCAATTACCAACCGCCGATCTCGCTGCTTATGGAGTCGCTTTGAAAAATGGCTGGGCTTTAGGTCGACCTGAGAGTTTGTCCGGAATTCTCAGCCGTATCGGTCGCAGCGGCGGACGTGGTCGCAGTCGCAAATTACGCGAGCTTGACGATCAGCTTGGTTTGTGCGGAGTATGGGGATGACCATCGCTTTCACCGAAGTTCAGGAATTGTGCGCCGTCGAAGGCCTGCACGCGCTCGGCGTTTTATCGCCGGTCCCACGTACGTTGCCGAGCGACGGATTTGATCAGATGCTTGCTGATGGCATTGGTGATCTGGAATGGATGAGGAAAACTCGCGCGCATCGACTGGCGCCAACGGCGCTGCAAATGACGGCGGAAGCGATGATCGCCGTGGCGCTGCCGTACCAGTCAGAAGCGAACTGCGGCGAGCTCAAACGCGCGCGCTATGCCGCCGGCAAGGATTATCATAATTTATTGCGCGCAAAACTTGGCCGTATTGGTTTGGCGATAGCCACTCGGCACGGACAGCCGTGGAAATCGCGAGCCGCCGTCGATTCTGCGCCACTGAACGAACGCACGTTAGCACGTCTTGCTGGACTCGGCTGGATTGGTCGCAATGCCCTGTTGATTTCGCCGAATGCCGGGACCTGGCGTCTGCTCGGCTTTTTACTGACCGATGCCCCCCTCGCGCCGCACCACGCGGGTCATGGCGACGACCGTTGTGGTAAATGCACGGCTTGTGAGCGTCGTTGTCCAACCGCCGCATTGGTGGATCGACGGGTCATGACTACGCGTTGCATCAGTTATCTGACCATCGAGCACCGTGGCGTGATTCCACGAGAATTGGCTGAGAAATTCGAGGGTTATTGGTTTGGCTGCGATCTCTGCCAAGTAGTTTGTCCGTGGAATCGTTTTGCTGAACCCGTCGGCGATGTGCGTTTGACTGGCCAAGAACACGATGACGTGTTGATGCAGGTCAACGCCACGACTTTCGATCTCGTTTTCGCTGGACGTGCTATCCGCCGAGTTGGTTACGAACGGTTTCGACGCAATTTGTTAGTTGCCTGGTTCAGCCTTCAACGTTTGGATCTGTGTGCGCAAATTCAGGCGGAAGGTTTGCCACTGGTGTTGGCACAAGCGCAGGAACTCGGGCTGCCGCCAGTTGCTGCGCCGACATCGTGACAATGCTACGTCAACCATGCGCGTCATCGTCAACGACCAAAACACCGAACTACCAGACGCCGCCACAGTGGCGGATCTGCTGGTCCAGCTCGCTTTACCTGGGACGCGAGTCGCCGTCGAGGTCAATCGCCAACTCGTGCGTCGCGTCCAACATGGCGACACCAGATTGAACGACGGAGACACCATTGAGGTCGTCACCTTGGTCGGCGGCGGCTGATTTACTGACGTTCAACGCAAGCGATTATCGACATGGACGAGTGGTTTCAGCCGTTCAATTTCTTCCCGCTGCACGGTCACCGTTTGAGCATCACCAGTTAGTTCGGCCGCCGCGATCAGCGTCTGACGAAGCGGTAAATGCGTCGGATATAACGCCACCGCACGTTGTGCCATCGCTTGTGCCTGACGTGCAAAGATATGTTTATGAGCCTCATCAGCCACACGCGCACGCCGCAGATAATGCTCGCTCAGCACCTTGGTCACCAACAAATCGTTTGGCCATTCCGCCAATAAACTCTCAAGAATTGGCGTCATGAGCGCCGAACATTTCGGCTCTAACGCCTGAAAATGTTCGCCGATGGCAACGGCGACATACACCAAATCATGATCCGCTGGGAAGCGACGGCTTTCGGTCAGCGCACGCGTGATGATCGTAACGGCGAGCGATTCCATTGGTTCAGCAGCCAACGCTGCACGACCGTCCTCTGCGACTATTCGTCCGACGGCGTGATCAAACGCTTCTTGCGCCTGCTCGCGCTGTGCATCGTTCAATCGTCCGCTCTGGGCCAAACGCATACGTGACAAAATCGATTCGGTCTGGCGCGCGCGGTCAAGTATCTCACCGCGCCATGAGCTGGCGATGATGCCTGCCGTCACCGCAGCCAACAGCAACATTCCTGCTCCAGCGAAAAGCGCTTGGCGACGCGCCGAGCCAACTACTAACGGGTCGCTTAATTGCATGGGAAATTGCATGGAAATCGGTGCCCGAACCATGACTTGGCCCAAACAAACGACCCACGTCAGCATTCCCACGATCTGCATGCTGTGCAGTGAAAAATCTGCCTGCACGTGCAGCAGGCACGCCAACACCGCACACCAACACGCCAATGCTGGCGGCAGCGGCAAACGTACCGCGAATTTTGCGACCATCACGATGAACACGATCAGCAACGCGCTCCACACCATGGGCATTGCTCCCGGATAGCTGGCCATATTTGCCATCAAACTTCCGCCGACAAATACAGCGAAGCTGAGCACCGCGATGACTCCGATCGTGATCGCGCGACTCATGATTTGCGTAGCGGGCACTTTTTTCTCTTCCTCCACTTCCTCCAGCGAACGATTTTTGGGTGGCGATCCCTGCTGAGGCCACAGCGACCACAGCAACATGACCCACCAACCCAACACCACGACCATCGTCGGAAGGCCGAGATCAACCGCGGTTTGCAAGGTTTCTTGATGCGCCAAAACGGTCTCTTCTCCAGCAAGTGGTTTGACTCGTGGAAAATTCACCGCGAATCCTTCGAGGCCATGACCACTGAGCGGTCGCTCTGCTACTAAGGCAACGCCCGCTCGCCAATAATCGAGCCGTACTCCGGCGCTCGCTGCCAACGACGTGCGCGTTGCGGGGATGGCCAGAATAATTGCCAACGACAGCGACACCGCCGCTGCGATACCCACACGCCATCGCCACGAACGCAGCACCACGACGCCGGTGATCGCGGACGCCACCAGCATGGCCAAGATTCCAGCTTTACTGCCCGTCATGATGAGCGCGACGACGGCTGCCAGCGCCAGCGCAATGGTCAGCCAACGCTTTGTGCCAGTCGAATGACGGCTCTTCCAGGCTATCGCTATCACCAATGGTACCAGGATGACCAAATAACTCGCCAAGGTATTCGCCAACAAAAAAGTACCTTCCAAACGCCAACTGGAAATCCGCACGCTATATTGATCGGCAATTCGCTGCTCCACCGATAACGACGGATCGTTGCTGAATTGCTCAGCTAAATGAGGGCGCTCAAACCAAACTTGGCCGATCATTAAAAACATTTCGCCAACCAAGCCAGCGACCAAACCAGCGACCAACAAATGCGGTCGCCGCAGAATCACCGGCCATAATGCCCACGGCGCAGCAAGGTGTAATGCCCAACCACACGTCAGCGTCCACGCCGCTGCGGGCAACGAACTGGTCCAACTTCCCATCATTGCCATCAGGAGGAAAACCGCGCCCCACACCGCTGGACGCCGCCACCACATCATCACCGGGTCAGTAGCCGTCACCTGCAAACCACGCAGCAACAGCCCGGTGGTCGTCGCTGCGGCCAACAACACTAACCACAATAAATTGGGAACGTCGGTGGGTTGGCCGCTCCACACCAGCGGTCGTAGCATTGGCAATACCACCAACCACACGCTGGCGACGACTTCAAGTCGACCGATTAAACGCCGAGCATTTTCATCATGTGAATTCGCAGGGATGGTTGGCACGTGCGCTCAACCTGTCGTATGCGCGCGACGACGCAACGCCAATGACCTCACGAAACCTCACGGAAGTAGCGGATTCGTCCACTTTTTTACGTCGTCTATTTCAGTCGTCGTTAGTTTGGGCACGCGATCAAGGTCCGTCAGGAAGTCGGTCAAATCTTCGACGCGCATTTTTCGCCAACTGCCTTTGTCTGAACTCCAGGCGAAAAGCAGATCATCTTTCGTGTCACCCGCCGTTCCGGCCGAACTACGAAGAATCATGCATTGCGTATAGGCAAATGCCTTACCTGAGCCCTTATTGTCATTTAAGATATAAAAACTCAAAACGTTGGTCGGGTTCGCACCAAAATGATCAAGCAGGTGAGTCGCCGACTTAAGTGATTCTGCAGGGGAACAAGTACCGGCCCCGGTTTTCGTAACCACCCGCGACAGGGCAAGCTCCAGCAATGCCGGACTTTTACGCCCTTGTTGTTCTTTGTAGAAAAAATACCAGGGATCCGCTTGGAATAACACCGGCGTGTCGCCAAGGCGCTGATAGTCGTGCATATATTGATCAATCGCCGTGGTCACATGGGTCATCAAATCCCACGTTTGCGCGACCTTGGTTTTATTCCGCAGCATGGACAGCACCGCCATTATCATCCCGGCAAGAATCGCAATGATCGCTATCGCCATCAGCAATTCGATGAGCGTGAAACCGCGACGAAAAGAACTCATTTGTACTCCAACGGCGCCGACAGCAAACAATGTTCTTCTTTGCCCTTATAAGGAGCAATCCCCTCGTAAATCAGCGCCCGCGTTGTTGTTGTATCTATATAATTGGCATCTGACATTTTTTTGGAAGACGTAAGGTAATCGTATTTATTGCCCTGCCACGGTGGATTGTCCCACGACAACTCAGTCCAATCGCTGTCGAAAGGAGCCTTCTTCGCCTGTTGGCAAACGTTGTTTGCTTGATTCCACAGCACATCCAGTGTTCCGGTGTAAAGCACCTTGTCATTGGGAGTGCTCCCCCATTTGTTCGCATCTGTTGATTTCAAATCGTCATCAGACGCCCGCGCGCTTGGACCAACCGCAGCTACAGCGATGTAGACGCTGCGGTTGTATTGGTAGAGCTTCATGTGATCGAGTAGCGCTTTCTTCGTTGGTGCCTGCCTCGGACTTGAATCGTCAGCCGTCGGACTGTTGCGCAACGACCCTGCGTCGTTGCTGGGAGTCGTTGTGACAGCGTTATCTGCTGCCGGTAAATATGACGACGGCGCCGACACTGTTGCCGTCACTGGATCAACTGGCGTTGTCCCGGTCATCGTCGGCCACGCACCATCCTTCCAACCTGGCAGCGATGAAAGCGACGGGCCATTTTGAAAAGTCGGCTGGTACAATACCGATGCAACGACCAGGGGATGTCCCCATGCATCGTTCCACGGCTCCGACGTTTTGCGATTGGTCATGTATTGTTTCTCTGGCCATGTGGCATCGCTCGCTTTGGTGGGCAAAACGTTCGCGAGTTTCAATAACTTACGGGTGTTGAAAGGTGACATGTGACGCAACATGAACCGTTCTGGACCCATCAAGACCGTTGTTTGGACACCAGCAACAGGTGTTGGGTCAGGAAACTTCTTTCCCCATGGAAAAGCCAAATGGCCGCGACCACGATAGCCCCAGCCACCATACACCTTAGCCGGAGGAGGGTCGACTAATGACGGACGGGTGCCAACCGTGGGCAATCCAACTTCTATACCCGTCGCATTACGATTAGGTGCGCCAAAGGTAAATATTCCACCCAAGCCTGGTTCCATGGCATCCAGAGCTGTGCCAGTCGTTGAATATTCCAACAGCTGCTGCATGCGAAAGGTCGCCGAACCTTCGTTCTGGCCGATCAGCGCCATCCCAGCATGAACGGAGTTCACCCGTGAGCTGGTATCCGCAAGCTTTGCTTTCCGCATCACTTCGGGAATCAAAGTGATTAATAGTCCGGCGAGAATGGCGATGATCGTGATCACCACCATCAACTCGATCAGCGTAAAACCTCGCTTCAGGTGGCTTTTCATTTCACGTTGTCCTTAGCGCCGTCCGTGTCATCGAGAGAGCTACTGAAGGTAAGCCCGTCCCGCATGTCGAGCTCATTAAGGATCTTATCAATCGCGTTATTCTTGCCTGGATTGACCGCTAAAACACCATCTTCGCCCGCGCTAAGAACTCGATATTTATCATTGGCTCCGGTGGTGACGAACAGTTCGTTATCCCATGCGTCGTACACCGCCAGCCCTGCTAGACGATAACGAACCCACTTGGTTCCACCCAAAGTTGCTGGCGAACCAGAACCACCTGGTGTGACGGGAATGTAACCTGGCTTCCACTTCGTTTCGACCGTGTAGGTATCGGAGTCTTTACCGGTACTTCCGAGCACAAAAGCATTGGTGTAGACTAGCGATTCTTTCACGCCACCAACTGTTCGTTCATTAACGCCAGTTCTATATTTATTCACGTCTATGGGCAACGTCGGGTCAGTATTGTACAAAGCTTTAAGTGACGCGAGTTCCGCCTGGGCGCTGCTTGCACCGAATAAATAATCGAGAGCTGATTTGGCATCCGCAAGTTTGCCAAAATTTGGGTCCGTTTCTTGGCTTATTCCGGGAGGTGGAGGCGAAGTAGACGGTATCATTGTATCCGGCCAATTAATATCGTTAGCCGGACTGTCGAATCCAGCTCCTGGACTAACCGTTGAAATTACTAACGGCTGCACAAGCGGATCAACCGTGGGAGGAAATGGAATCTGTCGGTATTGGGTCACTACCTTGCGCAATGATTGCAGGACACCGATATCTTCGCGTTTTGCGCCATATAATATTGGGATTTCCTTTTTTGCGTAGCGATCTGACGGTAGCATTAACTGATTTTGACTACTGCTCAGATACGCCACCGTGGGTACGCCCTTTAACGCCGTTCCGAAAGACGCCAAAGGGGTGCCACCCATTGCGCGCACAAAAGGATAGCGAACGCCAGCATAATCACGCGAACCCGCGAACGGATGTTCGGCCGGGCTGATGGCGCTCCCCCTGCTCGCAACCGCTAAATAAATGCCGGTCTCCACCGCTCGAATGATGACTCCGGTTTTCTTCTCTTTCGCCTTCCCTGTTAGGCCTTGAACCGCAGCCATGATCAGGGCCGACAAGATGGCCATGATAGAAATCACCACGATCAATTCGATCAAAGTAAAACCACTCAGACCGTTTAAAGGACGTTTCGTCACAGAATGACTCCTGAAAAAAATGAGCAGCAAACCGCTGACGTCAGTTCGCGTCCTGAGTGTTCAGCAAACCGATTTTGTACACGGCTATCGCAACTACGTATTTTTTATCCAGCGAAGCGACGCCAAAACTTTGTGGCGCCGTGGTCGTAGCAGGCAAAATCACTGGCACGCCGATATCAACGCCCACACCAGGTATAGCCGGATTCATAAACACGAAACCGGTGCGGTACTGGTAATACCAACCTACCGCCGAGCCCGGTGCCATAAACGTGTATGCAGGAAGAGCCGGAAGAGTTGGAACGGTGGCGTCTTTGAACGGCATGACACTGCGACTCAGCGGAAATTTAGCCGCTGCCTTGTACCCGCTATAAACACTCGTCGTACCATCCAAAAGCGGCGTGCCGTTGGGGTAATGATTACTTTGGTCGCTCGCAAAAGTATAGTTCGAAGGATCATTTGCGGCCCCTCCATAAATCACCACTGCATACGCGGCTTTACCGTCGCTCGGAACAACCACCGAGACACCATACCACTTCGTGCTGGTGCTCGGTTCACTGTTACTGCGCGCTAATTGGCGTGCCTGAGAACACGCACGCTGAATCGCGTTCGCTGAATCATGGACCGCTCCTTTGCGCATCGCCGGGCCGATGGTGGGGACGACCATCGCCACCAAAATAATGACAATCGATACCACCACCATCATTTCGATGGCGGTGAAACCCATGCGGCTCATGTTGTTCGCTTTATCTTCCACTGCTGCTCTCCCAACTTCTCAGATCGTCATTCGGACGAGATGGATCATCTTGAAAAGTTGTACTTGAGCTTAAAAAACTATCTTTGCCGTCATAACCAGCTGACCAAACACCAAATGATTGCGTGCCAAAAACTTTGGCGGCGAAAGTGATACGTAGTGGCCGCTGCCAAGCATCAACGATTTGCCCCTTTTTATTGATGAACGATTTTTTGACTGAAGGCGAAGCCATGTTGACGAAACCCTTGTAACCAGAGGCCAACACTTCTTTCGGAAAACCACCATCGAAAAGGCCATCACCATTAGAATCAAGATCTGGTGACACTGGATATTTATAATCCTGCCAAGTGTTGGGACTGGTAAAGTAGGGTGATTTTTCTGGCAATGTATAACCATCGATCGACCAATAGCGCTTAGTCCCACCCTTAGGGGCATCAGCCAAATCCGGATTTGGATTACCGCTACTGTCCAAATGGTTAAGGTCAAACATGTGGTACATTCGCGGTTTTGGCGGCTGACCAGGCAATGCAATATCCCACGACCACGTTCTTGTCGAATACGTCGCAATCGCCGCGGCAATGCTATTCACTAACGTGTCCGTCGAGCTGACATCGACTTTATGCTTTATGCCAAGATATGCGGGATAACCCATTGCCGCTAAGGCCGTAATTACGGAAATGACGATGATCAATTCCAGCAAAGTGAAACCACCGCGCAAATTGCCGGTGCGGGTGGCGTTATTTATCATGGTTATCCCCATACCCCGGCTATGTGAGCGCCACCAATCATCAGGGCAACCCCTAGGACACGACACACCAGAACCTCTCCATCACCCACTGACAGGCGACGGCGGAGCAAACGGTTGAACATTCCAGCTTCTAGACGGACCAGCGGACGGGCGGCGAGTAACATAACCAATCCACAGGTCGCGCTGATCACTGCCAGCGACCACACTGGCACGATTTCACGAACCACATCGCTGAGTTGGTCGGCAACCATGACCGCCAAGCCAACGAAGCTTGCCAGAATCACCGCGGTAATGATGTGGACCACACTGACCTGGACCTCGCGCTTGGGCGGCGTCAGCGGAAGCGCTTGGCGAATACGTGCTTCTAAAACGGCAATGTCGGCGCCACGGACCTCAGCGGTGTGATCCTGTAACAAAGCGTGCAGGGCATCTAAACGAAGGGAGGTCGCCTGCAATTCTGGGCGTTCGCTCAACAAACGACGAAGGCCGGCGGCCTCTCCCTGAGAAAGTTCGCCGTCGTGAAAGCGCTGAAGGAGGCGGTCGTGGTCGTGCATGGTGAACTCGGTAAGGAAGACGCCGATATGACTTCACAACCGGACAGCCGCTTGCGGTGACCGTTGAAGGAAATCTGAGGGAGGGGCGACCGACAAACGACTCTGCATTAAGCGGGAATCACATGAATCAATATAGCCGCATCCACGTCGGTGATGCGGTTGCCGAAAGGATCTGTTCAGCTTTGTGATGATGTGACATCTAAACGAGTCGATCACGAGTCAGAACGAGCCGTCCCATTGTTCCAAGACGCGGACTTTTTCAGCGTCAACCATCGCTTGCCAAAGTTCATCGCATTGTCCGCTAATATAGGTGTCGAGGCTGTAGCCGGTGAAGTTGATGCGATGATCCGTGATGCGATTTTGCGGAAAATTATAGGTGCGAATGCGATCGCTGCGATCGCCGCTGCCAACTTGATCTTTACGCAGCGCTGCGCGTTCACGGTCTAACCGTTGGCGCTCGGCTTCGTACAGGCGAGAGCGCAACCACTTCAATGCCTTTTCTTTATTGGCAAGCTGACTGCGTTCGTCCTGACATGCCACCACCACACCGGTTGGTTTATGCACGATACGTACGGCAGAATCGGTCTTATTGACGTTTTGACCGCCCGCACCACCGGCGCGGAACGTCGTTATATCAAGATCATCGGGGCGAATGGTGACGTCGGCTTCTTCGGCGATGGGCATGACCGCCACGGTAGCGGCAGACGTATGCACGCGCCCCTGGGCTTCGGTCTCGGGCACGCGCTGCACGCGATGGCCGCCAGATTCGTAACGCAACAACGCAAACGGACCGCCTAAAGCCGATGTTCCGCTGATATTGAAAATCGCCTCTTTAAAGCCGCCCTTTTCGCCTTCAAACAGCGAAATGACTTCCATGCGTAATCCGTGACGACCTGACCATTGAATGTACATGCGCGCCAAGTCGCCAGCGAACAACGCCGCTTCATCGCCACCGGTGCCAGCACGAATTTCCAAAATCGCATCACGGCTGCCCGTCGCATCTGCGCTGACCAACAGGCCTTTAATTTCATCTAACAAGAGCGGTTCTTGCGCCCGCGCCGCAGCGAGTTCCTCCTGCGCCATTTCACGCATATCGGGATCGGCCAACATCGCCTCGGCCCCCTGCGCGTCACGCTGAATTTTCAGAAGCCGTTCGTAGGGCTCCATCAATCGACCAAGTCGCGCCTGTTCTTTGACCACGCTTTGATAACGCGGTCCACCAATCAATGACGGATCACCCAATTGTTCGGTCAGACGCCGAAACTTGGCATGCAGCGTAGCAAGATTAGTGAGTAAATCAGACATGGGATTGAATCTCAGGCTGAAAATGAAATAGAAAATTACGAAAACTAATGAATAAAATGACCGTCGCCTAAACGCAGCAATTTATAGAACACAGAGCACCAGAGCACCAAAGTAAAGAACAGGCTAGGCATCTTTCGAGCTAAGTCTTCCTCTGGTGCTCTGGTGCTCTGTGTTTTATCACTGCATTAAAGGCTTGGTGGTGACTGGCGCACCGGGCCAAACGAAAACAGAAAACCCGCTGGCCAGTGGCCAGCGGGTTTTCTGCGGATTCCGTAGTCGAAACTACTTCTTCTTTTTCAGCAGGGTGCTGATGCCGCCCTGGCCGCCGTAACGCGTGCCGAACTTCTCAACGCGACCAGCGATATCGAGGATACGCTGCTGACCGGTGTAGAAGGGATGGCTGCTGGCTGAAACGTCAACCTTCACCAACGGATACTCGGTTCCGTCGATGGTGACCTTCGCTTCAGTCTTCGCTGCGCTCAACACGATGTATTGGCTGCCTGTAACGGTGTCTTGGAAGACAATCTTCCGCACTGCTGGATGGATATCTGCTCTCATGGTACCGTTCCTTTACGCTTTCTGCTTCTGGGTGGAGGCGCCTTTTTTGGCGGGCGCACGTTCTTTATTGTCAGCTTTATCGGCTTTATCGCCTTTATCGCCTTTATCGCCTTTAGCTTTACCATCGGCTTTATCGCCTTTGGCTTTGCCATCAGCTTTATCGCCCTTGGCTGGCTTGTCGTCAGCGTCGGCTTTATCGGCTTTATCTGACTTTTTGGCGTCATCCTTTGGCGCTGCGGCGAGCGTTTCAGACAAAGTCGGAGCATTAGGATCGCTGTTGACGATTTCCAATGAGACTTCGACCGCAACATTCTTGTGCAGACGGACGTCGATCTGGTATTTACCAAGTTTCTTCAGCTTATCGTGCAGGTGAACCTGCTTGCCATCGACTTCGACACCGCTCTTTGCCAGAGCAGCGACGATTTCTTTGGTCCCGATCGAGCCGAACAATTCGTTGCCGTGCGAAACACGAGCAGCGATTTGGATCGAAACGCCCTGCATGGTTTTGGCCAAGATCTTGGCTTTGCCTTCGCGTTCGACTTCAGACTTAGCGGCTTTTTCCCGCAAGACATCGATCTGACGCTTCGCAGCTCCATCAGCTGCAATTGCCATACCATAAGGGAAGAGATAGTTACGTGCGTAACCAGGCGACACACGGACGATATCGCCCATGTTACCGAGTTTGAGCACGTCCTGAACGAGCAGGACTTCTTTGCGGCGTGCCATCGTGGTGGTCCTTTACTCGCCCACGAAGGGCAGGATGGCGAGGAAACGGGCACGCTTTACCGCCAGGTTGAGCTGGCGTTGGTAAAAGGCTGTGCAGCCGTTGCGCTTGCGCGAGGTGATTTTGCCCTGAGCCGAAACATAACGACTTAAGGTATTGAGATCGCGATAGTCAACTTCGAAGGTACCGTCTTTTTCAAAACGACAGAACTTAGGTGCTTCTGTGCGCTTTGCGCGCGTCTTCTTCTTTTTATTATTCTTATCGCCTAACTTGCCGCGAGGGGCAGCGGACGTTCTCATGGGTGATACTTTCTTATGGTTGTTTGTTTGTTTTTATGATTAATAGAAAATCAGAACGGCGGCTCATCATCACTTACGGGAGCAGGCGCAGGCCGGCTCGGCTTTGGTGATGATGATGGCGATGGCGCGTTACCGACATCGCCTGATGGCGCTGCCTGTTCGCCATCGCCTGGTGCACCAGTCGCAGCACCGTGTTCTCCACCACCGCGATTACCGCTGTCCAAGAACTGGACGCTATCGGCAACGACTTTGATTTTCGAACGCTTTTGACCGTCTTTATCATCCCAGTTGTCGAGCTTGAGTCGTCCTTCGACGAAACAGGCACGGCCTTTGGTTAAATATTGGCCGACCAATTCCGCAGTACGTCCCCAGGCTTCGATGTCGATGAAAGTGACTTCATCTTTCATCTGACCGTCGCTGCCTTTGAACCGCCGATTAATCGCCAACCCGAAGTTGGCTACCGCTTGTTCATTGGCAAGAAAACGCACCTGCGGATCTCGGGTAAGATTACCACCCAAGAGCACACGGTTAACCGCGACAGCCACGTTAGCCTTCGCTGGCGGCCGCAGCCGCCATGGCGGCAACTGCCGCAGCCGCAGACTTCGCACGCTGCGTCTTGATGCGCTCCAGATCCTTGCCCGGACGAGCGACGATCAGCTGACGCAAAATGGTTCCGCCCAACAATGCACGGCGTTCGATCTTTTCGATCGCGCTGGTGTCAGAGGTGAAGTAACCGTGGAAGTACAACGCACTGGTCTCTTTGGCGATAGGATAGAGCAATTTACGCTCCTCCCATTTTTCCAATTCGAGAAAAGTAGCGCCTTCTGATTCGAAGGTCGCGCGCACTAATGCGAGGGTGCCTTCGTAATCGGTACGTGCCACACTGGCACGCACGAGAATGGTGGTCTCATAATTGGACACAGCCATGGATGAACTCCTTGTTCGTGGACCGTCTGACAGAATTGCCAAACGGGAGGCCGTAAAAACGTGGCCCCGAACGCGCAGGCCAGACGGCCCGCATAATAACGGACCCGAAGGCCCGTTGAAAATTGGTCAGCACACTGGTCAGCACACTGGTCAGCACACTACGTCAGACGTTGATGTCAGAGACTTTGAAATCTGAGACCGGCAACGCCCGACGCTGTGAAGATTTACTTCGCTGCAACTGCCGAAGCAGCTTTGGCGGCCTGAATCTTGAGCGCCATACGCGATTTGGCGCGCGATGCACTGTTCTTGTGAATGCTTTTCAGCGATGCCGCCTGATCGAGCAGCTTCGACAGCTGAATGCTCAGCGCGTCGGCCTTGGCCAGTTCTTTGTCGTGCAGCGCGCGAACGAGCTGCTTACGGACGGTTTTGAGTTCACTAAGGCGAGACTTATTCCGCACGCGGCGGGCTTCGTTCTGGCGCATGCGCTTGCGGGCGCTGTTATTGTGCGGCATTTCTGGGTTATCCGATCAGTCGGTTATAGGTGGGGCGGCGGAGTATTAGAGCCCGCGCAATTTTTCAAGACGTGCAGCGCAGTCCTTATAGGCGAGGTCCATCTCGACGAGGTTTTCGAGATCTGAGATGGCTTCCTCCTTCTTGCCTGCTTGCTCCTGCTGACGAGCGCGAAGGTAGCGGACTTCTTTGGCTTCGTCTGACTTGCCGTCATCAACGGTAGTCAAGTACGCGCTGTAGTTTTTGACTGCCAGATCGTGCATGCTCTTTTTGCCGAAACACACGCCCAAAAACTTGTGCGACTTCAAACGATACCGTGGATCGGCCACCGTTCTCTGGAACTCACTGGCCGCCGCTTCGATCTGGCCGATTTGCAGCAAACGAACGCCCAGATTGAACTTGTGACTTAGCTCTGTGGGCTGACGCTCAGACCGTTTACGGTACTCATCGATCTCAATTTGGGCCAAGGTCTGCTTGGCTTCGGTGGCATCCTGATTGGCCGCAACCAGCTGTTTGATGTAGTTTTTATGCTCTTCAATGGTGACATCGCCAAGGCGAATAACGATATTGAAATCGAAGGTGTCGATCTCCGCAGCCTTCTCCAAGGCCGAGCGGGCATTGACGTACTCGCTGGCATCGCTGGCAATTTCCGCCAAGCGGCGGTGCGTTTCGGCTTTCTTCAGCCACAAATCCTTCTTGCCTGGCTCGGCCTTCAAATCTTCGTCGACGAATTTCAGGACCTCACGCGCGTCTTCGGGCGTGCGAATAAGCCGCGACATGACGTCGGCGCGACGCGCTTTGTCGTCGCTGGACAGTTGCGAACGGAAGTCGCCGGTCGCGGCACCTGACTGATTGCGCCGCTCCATCGATTTGCGCGCTTCCCAATTCTTTAACGTGCGCCCGGCTTCCGGATGATTCGGCATGGCCGCTTCCAGCTTCGCCATGGTTTTCAGTGCCGATTCCAAACTAGCTGGATCTTTCTTCTCTTGAAATCGATCGAAATACAAATGACCCAAATGCCACAACACATCAGCATTGAAAAGACCGGTAGAAACCATCTCTTCATACAGGAAAATCGCTGGTTCGATTAATGGTTTGGTGCCGGCTTTGTAAGCCAGGCGAGCGGCATCACCGGCACCAGCAAGTGACTTCGCATCAGGATTGGCCGCAACTTTTTTCATCGCGATTATAAGTAATTTGAGCGGATCCTTACTGAAGCCAGGCATGCTCATGGTGCCGAACAAACTTTTCTTATCGCTCTCTTTGGCCTTCCGCTTAGCAGCGTCGACGTAAAGCTTGTAAAGTTGCAATTCTGCCGGAGCCACATCCATACACTCTTCGCCAATTTCCAACGCCAACGGCCAATTGCGACGTTCGATGGCCTGCTGCATACGGGCAAGGTGCCTGCTGATATCGGGCATAACGAAAAATCCTCATGAAAACTGGATAAATGACCTACTTAATCGCGTAAGTGTGTCGAAAAGATTCGAAACGACTTGCGAGTAGTGTGGCGCAGCATAGTGTCCCGACTCACATCTCAAGCCCCGGCACTACCCGCATGACCCTCGCCGCATCACCAACCTACCCCGCAACGCTGTCAGTGGTGCAATATCCACATCCGGCACTGCGCAAAGTCGCGCAAGACGTCACCGTCTTCGATGACGTCTTGCGCGATTTTTGCGAACGCATGTTCATCTGTATGGAAAACGCCAAAGGCATCGGCCTCGCAGCTCCGCAAGTCGCGGTGTCGAAACGGATTTTCATCACCGATCACGCGCGACGCGAAGAAGGTCAAAGTGATCGTCGCGTGTGGATTAATCCACGCATTGAGCAGGCGGTCGGCACCACGGCTTACGAAGAAGGCTGCCTGAGTTTCCCAGGAATGTACGCCAAAGTCGAACGCTGTGATCGCTTCGACATCGTTTTCCAAGATGTGTGGGGCGCGCAACAGCGACAAAGCCTTGACGTGTCAGCTGGCGATTTCCTTGGCGTCGTGGTGCAACACGAACTCGACCACCTGCTCGGCAAAGTGTTTGTCGATTATCTTTCCGAAGCACAGCTCGGACTCATTCGCAAACGTTTGCGCGAGATGGAAAAAGATTATCACAAGATGACCGGTAAAGCAGGTTCAATTCTGCGGCGATGACCACCAACCCGGACAACGGCAATGCCTTTGGCTTCACCGTACCCACCGATCGGGACCGGTTGGCGGAGCTTGGTGGAATTGCTGGCGGATTAGTTCATGAACTGAAAAATCCAATCGGCGTGGTGCTGTTAAACGCTGAATTATTGCTCAAACACCTGAGCCATTCGCTGTCGCCAGCCGAACGCGAACGCGAAGAAAAACGCATCCGTCGCATCATTGACGCGTCGCGCAACGTTCAGGCCGTGGTGCAATCTTTTCTCAGCTTTGCTCGCCCTGGACGGCCCGATCCCGACGCCGTCAGCGTCAATGCGCTCCTGCAAAATCTGCTTGATGAACAAGCGGATGTTATGGAACAAGCGCACGTTCAGGTGTCATTTCATCCGGATGAAAACCTCGCGCTGTTGGCCGCCGACGTCCAACAACTGCGCTCCGTTTTTTTAAATATTATCTCCAACGCGCGCGAAGCCTTGATGGCTCGGCCCGACGATCGCCGTCTGTTAGTGGTGACTCGCAGTGCAAAAAACTTGGTGCGCGTGGTCATTGCCAATAACGGCCCGCCCTTCGACGAACGCGTGGCAGCCCATCTTTTCCAGCCGTTTACTAGCAGCAAAGAAGAAGGCACCGGCCTGGGGCTCGCTATCGTTCAGCGCTTAGTCGAAATGCATCACGGCACCGTCACCGCCAGCAGTGACAAAGACCAAGGTGTCAGTTTTACCTTTGAATTTCCCACTGCCCTAGGGCCTGCAAAAGCACGCACGGAATTGCCAATGCCCTCCGTGGAAGCGTCGGTACGAGACGATTCCGCCCGCGCTGATGACCTTCACGACGCACTTTCCAATTCCGGTCCAGGCAAACGTTCGCGCAAAAAAACGTCGCCTCAAAAGCGTACGCCAAATACGCTCTAACCTCCCACCGCACGATCGCTGAACTCAAAAGACGGATCCCGAAAAATGGCCAACATTCTTATCATCGACGACAACGCCGGTAATCGCGAGACTTACGCAGACGTATTGGAAGACGAAGGCCACGACGTGCTCAAGGCCGCCAGCGGCGAAGAAGGCTTGGCTAAAATGAGCGCCGCCGCTGTCGATGCCGTACTCTGCGATCTGAAATTGCCAAATCTTGACGGCTTGGCGACGATGGAGTTGGCACATGAAAAATACGGTAAAGTACCGTGGATTCTGATCACTGGTCACGGCAACGAAGACACCGCTGTTGCCGCCATCAAGCAGGGCGCCTTCAACTACCTGACCAAACCGGTCGACCTGTCGCGTTTAAAAGCCACCGTCGAAAGCGCCGTTCGTCATTCTTCAACGACGCGCGAAAACAAAGCATTGCGACGCGAGTTAGGTTACGACGAAGCACTCGATCGCATTGTTGGAACTTCAGTCGCCATCCGTCATGTGAAGGCGCTGATCAAACAAGTCGCCACCAGTGACGCCAACGTTTTGATCGAAGGCGAAAGTGGCACGGGCAAAGAACTGGTGGCTGATGCCGTGCATGCGCTCTCCAACCGTTCTGGACGACCGTACGTGAAGATCAACACCGCCGCGATTCCGCGCGAATTAATTGAGAGCGAATTGTTCGGTCACGAACGTGGCGCATTCACCGGTGCGGTGGCGCAGAAAAAAGGCCGCTTTGAAACTGCCGATACCGGCACGTTGTTCCTCGATGAAATTGGCGAAATGCCGCTCGACAGCCAAGTGAAATTGCTGCGCGTTCTGCAAGACGGCACCTTTCACCATGTCGGCGGTAATACTCCACTGCACGCCGATGTTCGGCTGGTGTGCGCGACCAATCGAAATCTCAAAAACGAAGTGCTCGCAAATCGCTTCCGCATGGACCTCTATTTCCGCCTCAACGTGGTCAATATCATCGTCCCCCCCCTACGGGAACGACGTGAAGATATTCCCTTGCTCGCCAAGTCGTTCATCGATCGGCTGAATCGCCGTCATCACCATCAGAAAGAATTGTCGGACAATCTGGTTCAAGCCCTACGTCGCCAAGACTGGCCGGGCAATGTACGTGAATTGGAAAATGCGATTGAAAAACTGTACGTGCTCAGCACCAGCCGCATCGTTGAAGCCGACGGTTTCCATCCTGACGCGGACCAGAACGAAGCCGATACCACCGCTCATTATTCGGTGAGTCCAGCCAACCTGCCCGACCAGGCCACACGCCCGCCGCCGACGGCGGACGACGCCATTCGCATCCTTATCGGCTTGCCCGTCGACGAAGTCGAGAAACGCCTGATCGTCGCCACCCTTGCGCACTGCGGTGGCAATAAATCTAAAGCGGCCCGACAACTCCAAATCGGACTCAAGACGCTTTATCGTAAACTGGAAAGTTATGGCATGAAGGTCGGAGATGAGGTGGAAAATGCCAGTAGTGCAGAAAGTGTTTAGCGCTCACTTCCGGATGCCCGGCATTCCAGAAATGATCGCATGATTCTGCTAGTCAACGACGATGGCATTGATGCCCCAGGACTACGCGCGCTGTACCATGCGCTGCGTAAAAAAACTAAACGACCGGTGTTGGCGGTAGCGCCTTCAACTGAGCGTTCTGGTCAAAGCCACGCGATTACCATTGATCGCGGCTTGGTGGTAACGCCACGTAGCGAAGACGGATTTTTTGGTTTCGCCGTTGATGGAACTCCGACCGACTGCACCAAACTCGCCTTGGCGGTGCTTTGTCATGAAGAACCAGAATTAGTCGTCAGCGGCATCAATGACGGCCCCAATGTTGGCCGCAGTTTATTTTATTCTGGCACGGTCGGGGCTGCGCTTGAAGCGGCTGTGCTTGGACATCCGGCCATGGCGATCAGCCGCAACAAAGGTGGCGAAGGCTTTGAAGATGCGGCAGAATTTGCCGCGACCTGGGCAATGAAATTGCTTGGGCACCCTGAACTGCGTGGACACGTGGTGAACCTCAATCTGCCGTCCATCCCGGTGGCGAATTGGAAAGCGCCGATACTTGCGCCTCATGGTCATTCTGGTTTCAAAGAAACGTACCAACCATTACGCGATCCCAAAGATCGCATCATTTGGCGTTTGCATGGTGAATGGATCGCGAAAGCCGATGGTGAATTAAGCGATGCCACACTGTTATCGGCTGGACATCCGGTATTTACTCATCTACGCCCTGACCTTAATGGCGGCGACGGCCCGTTGAGCGTGCTGCTGAAAAAACGAGGCGTCACATGAGCGATCCCGTCATTGTCGTTGATCAGATTCACAAAGCCTTTAGCGGTTACCGCGTTCTCAATGGCGTAAGCCTAACGGTAAATGCCGGCGAAACCGTGGCGATCCTCGGTCGCTCTGGCACCGGCAAAAGCGTGTTGCTGAAAACGATTATCGCCCTGCTTGATCCCGATCGCGGAAGCGCGCGCGTGTTTGGCAAAGATCTCCACGCCCTTGATGAGCATGCGCGACTCAAAGCACGCGCTGGAATCGGCTATGTTTTTCAAGGCGCAGCGCTCTTTGACTCCTTGACCGTGATGGAAAACGTCGGCTTCACGCTGTATCAACGACGACGCCCCGAAGATGAAATCCGCAGCGAGGTCATCAAATGTCTGGAGATGGTCGGCCTGGGCGACGCTATCGATAAAATTCCATCCGAATTATCTGGCGGTATGCAAAAGCGCGTGGGCCTTGCTCGCGCCATTATCGGTGAACCGAAATTAATTCTTTATGACGAGCCAACCACGGGTCTCGATCCACTGACCACCGATGTCATCAACCGCATTATTCTTCGTTTACGGCGTAAACTTGGCGTGACCTCGCTGGTAGTAACTCACGACATCCGCAGCGCCTTCACCATCGCTGACCGCATTATCATGCTCGAACAAGGTGTGATTGTTGCCGAAGGCACACCCGATGAAATCCAGGCCAGTGACAACGCCTGGGTTCAGAGCTTCATTCACGGCCACTCTGGCGAAATCGACATCAGCGGTTCACGTCAAAAATTCGTCGACATAAAAAACGACAACGACGAAGAGCATTGACTGCACTTCGCCCCTATTCGTCGCTGATTTTTTCGCCAGCATCCCGCCCATGTTGATCCACGACCTCATTCAGCCACAACGCCAAACGACAGAACCATTTTATTGCTTGGTTTTGCACGGCCTTGGTGACAGCGCGAACGGCTGGAAACCAGTGGCGGCAGAATTGCGGATTCCTGAACTTGGTTGGTGTTTTGCGCAAGCGCCGGTGCCCTACTACGGGGGATGGAGCTGGTTCGATATTTATGCAGATCATTCCGTCGATGACGCTCAAGTGCGTGAAAGCCGAACCGAGCTGACCCAGTTGATCAATCACCTGTTGACGACGTTGAACCTTCCCAGCGAACGTTTGTTTCTCATGGGATTTTCCCAAGGTTGCCTGATGACGCTCGATCAGGGCTTGCGCGCCGACCGCCTTTTTGCCGGACTGATCGGCATCAGTGGCTTCTTGAGCCAACGAGACGAATACCCTGCGGCCTTCGGAACCGCGGTAAAACAGCAGCGTTGGTTGCTTACCCACGGACTATACGACACCGTTTTGCCCATTTCCGCAACCCGTCGGGTCAAAGATCGACTGTTGGCCTTGGGCGTTCCACTGGACTGGCGTGAGTACGCCAAAGACCACAGCTTAGATCCCCAACGCGAACTCGGCGATCTGCGAGCGTTTATCACCCGCCGCATCGCAGCCGGGGTCGGTACTTGACCAGTACCCCATAAAACCGCATCGTCCGCACCCACTACGAACACCATCACCGGAGTCCCCATGAGTCGTCAGTATAACAAGACCGAAAAGAAAACCCGCCGCCTACGCCGCATCAAGCGTCTCAAAGCCAAGGTCAAAGTTGCTAAAGCTGCTGGCAAAAAGAAGCCCGCCAAAGTTTAAGCCCGCGTTCAATGACGCTCGATTTTGACACCCCGGTCAGATGACCGGGGTGTCGTCGTTGATATGCATACACTTCACTTTGAATCCGTTGATGCACGGGGATAGATCTGGAAATCGACGAAGCCAAAATAAACCGCGTCACCAATTTTTAGTTCGAGCTCCTGCTGACGCGAACGAGCGATATGCGAGTCAATGCGCTCATGACTCTCGTCGCCATGATCACGGCGTTCGAGTTCAATGCGCACCAACGGTCCAACGGCATTGATCGCGGTAATCACGGCAGGCGAATGACAAACGGCATTCTGCACGCGACTGACTTCGACGTCGTGCGGACGAACATAGGCCACCGCTTGCTCGCCGTGGTTCCACTCACCGATCGGCAATGACACGCCCGCAAGTTTTGCCTGTCCATCGCCAACGCGACCATGAAAGATATTCACTAAGCCAAGGAAATGATGCACGAATGGTGTCAGCGGACGGTGATAAACCTCTTCTGGTGAACCTTCCTGTTCGACCTTGCCTTGATTAATGACCACCACGCGGTCGCTCACTTCCAGCGCTTCCTCTTGATCGTGGGTGACGAAAACGCTGGTAATGCCGGTGTCGTCGTGCAGGCGACGCAGCCAACGACGAAGCTCGGCGCGAACCTTCGCATCAAGGGCGCCGAAGGGTTCGTCGAGCAGCAGCACCTGCGGCTCGACCGCCAACGCTCGGGCCAAGGCGATGCGCTGACGCTGACCGCCGGACAACTGATGTGGATAACGACCGGCGCACCAATCGAGCTGCACCATTTTTAAAAGCTTGTCGACCCGCACACGAATTTCTTCACGCGACGGGCGATCTTCTTTCGGACGCACGGTCAGACCGAATGCGACGTTATCGAAAATAGTCATGTGACGGAATAACGCGTAGTGTTGGAAGACGAACCCGACTTTACGCTTCGCCACGTTGGTCGAGGTCTGGTCCTTGCCGTGGAACAGCACCGACCCGCTGTCCGGTTGTTCCAGTCCGGCAATGATGCGCAGCAGCGTGGTTTTTCCTGAGCCCGATGGACCTAGCAAGCCGACCAGCTGGCCATTGGGGATTTCGATACTGATGTTGTCGAGCGCAGTGAAATTCTTGAAGCGCTTGGAAACGTTTTTAACGATAATGCTCATGGGTTTCCTTTAAAGAGTCGCTGGGATTGAAGAAATGTACGCCGCGTCGATATCGTCATGCTTTGTCCGTGCTTTGAGCGGCGCGTTCCATGTTCTGCTGAATGCGCCATTCAACGATGCTCTTGGCCACCAGCGTCACCAAGGCAAGTAAGGTAAGGACCGAAGCGCATGCAAAAGCGGCGACAAACTGATATTCGTTATAAGCGATCTCAATGTGCAGTGGCAGCGTATTGGTCTGGCCGCGAATGTGGCCGCTCACCACGGACACCGCGCCAAACTCACCCATCGCACGGGCGCTGCACAGGATCACTCCATAGAGCAAACCCCACTTCACGTTCGGCAGCGTGACGTACCAAAAGGTTTTCCAGCCACTAGCACCCAATACGCGGGCGGCCTCTTCTTCTTCGGTACCTTGCGATTGCATGATCGGAATCAGCTCGCGCGCGACGAACGGAAAGGTGATAAACATCGTGGCAAGAATGATGCCGGGCACGGCAAAGACGATCGGCGGCAAATTGTTTTCCATCATCCATTCGCCAAGCAGTCCCTGCATGCCGAACAAGAGGACGAAGATCAAGCCAGAGATGACTGGCGACACGGCGAACGGTAGATCGATCAAGGTCAGCACGAGGCTCTTGCCCCAAAATTCAAACTTGGTCAACGCCCAAGCCGCGAGCAGGCCAAAAACACTATTCGCCACCACTGCCACCACCGTGACCATCAACGTCAGCTTGAGCGCATGCCACGCATCGGCGTTGTTAAACGATGCAAAATAGGCACCCAGACCTTTAGCCAGCGCCTCAGCAAAAACCGCAACCAACGGTAGGACTAGAAATAGCGCAAGGAATCCCAGGGCGATGGTGATCAACGTCCACCGTACCCAGGCGGGTTCCGTCGTGGAACGAGATGGCAATGGCGAACTCATGGTAAATTTTCCTCACTGCGGTGATGGTAGGAAGAATGCGCGCTCACAGCTCAGCCCTTTGCGAAGTCCAGCGTTGCAAAAGATTGATCAGCAATAGCAACGTGAAGGACGCCACCAACATGACCACCGCGATAGCGGTCGCCTCGGCATATTGGTACTGTTCCAACTTCGTGATGATCAGCAGTGGCGTGATTTCGGTTTTCATCGGAATGTTACCAGAAATAAACACCACTGAGCCGTATTCGCCGACAGCACGAGCAAAGGAAAGCGCGAATCCGGTCAGCAAAGCCGGAGTCAATTCTGGTAAGATAATACGGGTGAAAATCTGCCACCGAGTAGCCCCCAAACTGGAAGCCGCTTCTTCAACTTCTTTAGCCAAATCTTCTAACACCGGCTGCACCGTACGCACGACAAACGGTAAACCGATAAAGATCAACGCGATGGTCACGCCCAGCGACGTGTAGGCGATTTTGATTCCCCCCTCCGCCGATACCGGCGTGTAGAGATGCGTCGCTGCCCAACCCGTCCCTGGGAAGAACTGACCGATAAAACCGCTGTGATTGAATTGCGCGCCGATCCAGCCGTTAGGTGCATAGAGCGCACACAAAGCGATGCCCGCAACTGCCGTCGGCAAGGCGAAGGGCAAATCCACCAGAGCATCAACCACGCGCCGTCCAGGAAAACGGTAACGCACCAGTACCCAAGCCACTAACAGACCGAAGACCAGATTGACCAACGCAGCCACAAACGAGGCACCGAAGCTGAGTTTGTAGGATGCCACCACCTGCGGGCTCGACACCGCCTTCCAGAATGTCGCCCAGTCAAGCTCCATGGTTTTGATGACCAGAGCGGAGAGCGGAATCAATACCAGCAGACTGAGATAGGTGAGCGTCAGGCCGAGAGTAAGCCCGAATCCAGGTATCACCGAACGTTGAGCAGCAAGAGAACGCATAAAGCTTTCAGGGTAAGAGGTCTTTTCACGTCCGATCTCGGACATCGGAAATCGATTCACACCAACATGACATCAGACATCGGACATTAATTTATTTCGGCAAATAAATCTGATCAAACGTACCGCCGTCTTCGAAGTGCGTCTTCTGTGCTTTTTGCCAACCACCGAATACCGCATCGATGGTGATCAGCTCAAGCTTGGGGAACTGTTTTTCGAACTTGGCCGCAACGACAGCATTGCGCGGACGATAATAATGCTTCGCCACGATTTCTTGTCCCTGCTCAGTATAGAGAAACTCCAGATAGGCTTTAGCCACTTCAGTTGTTTTTTTCTTTGCCGCGACCTTTTCCACCACGGCGACATTCGGTTCGGCGAGGATTGAGAGCGATGGAACGATCACTTCAAACTCTCCTTGACCAATCTCATTGACGGTCAGGAATGCCTCGTTCTCCCAGCAGATAGCGACATCGCCGATACCGCGTTGGATGAAAGTAGTAGTCGAACCGCGTGCACCCGAGTCGAGTACCGGCACGTTGGCATACAATTGAGTGACAAATGCTTTTGCCTTGGCCTTATCATTGTGGTTGTTCTTCAGTGCATAACCCCAAGCCGCCAAGTAATTCCATCGCGCACCACCGGAGGTCTTGGGATTCGGTGTGATGACGCTCACACTCGATTTAATCAGGTCGTCCCAATCCTTGATGCCCTTCGGGTTACCCTTGCGCACCAGGAACACGATGGTCGACGCATATGGCGCGCTGTTGTCGGGCAGCTTATTTTGCCAGTCCTTCGGCAAGACCTTGGCCTTCTCGGCGATGGCGTCGATGTCGTATGCCAAAGCCAAGGTCACCACATCGGCTTGCAGACCATCGATTACCGCACGAGCCTGTTTGCTGGAGCCACCGTGAGACTGATTGATGGTGACCTCCTGACCGGTCTTGGCCTTCCAGTAGGCGGCAAAGACTTTGTTATAATCTTGATAAAGTTCCCGCGTCGGATCGTACGACACGTTCAGGAGAGTGACAGGATCAGCGGCGAAAGCAGTGCCGATCGCAAAGGCAGCCAGCGCTGCCAAAGAAAGAAGACGGATGATCATAGGGAAAATCCTTGGATGAGGTTGGAGATAAAGATGAGGATGAGAGGTTGGTAAGAAATAATTGCTGACAGCCAGCGAAAGCAAAAGTCAGCCATGGCGTTGATCCGGCCGGATCTTTTCCGCGCGCTCGATCTGCACGATACGGGTATCGTGGATCTGCACGGTGATCTGACCGTAGCGAACGGAGCGGAGATATTTAATCACCTCGACTTCGATCGCTGAAAGAGGTGAGTGCGAAATCGTGGGTTCGGTGAGCGTCGCTGTGGACATGGTGTGCTCCTGGTAAACTCAATGGGTGGAAGGAGGGACAGAGAATCCCTAGCGTAGAAAAATCATCCACGTCGCGGTCATCTCTGAATAATTGCTGCTGCTAGCGTACGCCGATGAAGGCGATGGCTCAGGCGTTGCGACGAATCAACGTCGACAACGCTCCCACATTCGCTCACCTTGCGCGGAGATTCCACTATTCTTCACGGTGTCGGGCATGGTGCCCTCCTGTGGACTCGTCGACTGACGAGTCGCGGTAAGCGATCGCACACCGATAAGGGTACGAGATCGCGGTTCCGGCCAGGCTGGGCTTGGTGGGCATCGCATTCCACGGTAAAAACCGTGCGAATGGAATGCCCGCCCACCTTTAGTCCGAGTAATTTATTTCGCGCCCCCGGCAAGTAGCGGCCTAAATCCGGCGCGGTCAGCAGTGCTGACGAAGGCGAAATCTAAAACATAACCCCATCTGTCAAGTAGGAGTTTGTGATACTTATTTTACATGCCTCGCTGTCGAGATCAAAATACCAACTGAACGCGAGAACGAATCACCTGCTCGATTTCTTTGTCGATCGGGTTCGCATTCGTGCCACCACCACCAGCAACGAATTCGGTACGATCGTAATTAAGCGCGATGCGCACATTTCGATTGAGCCACCAATTCGCCCCGATTCCATAGTTCAGTGCTCGTTCAGCGGAAGTGGTGCGTGAGGCAAGACCATTAGAAAACGCAGCGTCACCGATATTCAATTCACTGATGCGAACCACCAATTGAAAGGCTCCACGTCCACCCGTTCCTATGCCACCGCCATCCGGTGAAATTCCGCGAAATCCACTCTCTTCACCCGTAAGAACATAACCGCTTTCAATCTGCCACGCGGTATGAGTCACGCCGACGCGTTCCGTCAAAGCTGCTCCAGTTGCAAAGTTCGCCGTTCGGACCTCTTGCCGAGAGCTGACGTACTCTGCGAGCACGTCCCAAGAACCCCACGTGTAATAGAGTTGCGGTGAAAAACGCAGACGTTCTCCGTCGCTCACTGCGGTTGCGCCGTATGAAAAGAATGTCGTTCCGCCGGGCGACTGATACGTCGGCAGATTACTCGCGGTAATCGTGGTATTGGCCGCATTTCGTACTGGTGCGTCTTGCCCATACGAAACAGCGATGCCAACGTTCAAGCCAGCAAGGGCCACCAAATTGCTCTCTTTGAAGGGCGCCGCATACAAACGGGCGATGGCTTCTTTGTCATCAGAACTGTCACTATCACGATCCGCGCGGTCGGTCGGCCCATTGAATATTCCAATCTGATAGCTGACCAATCCGCCACCTATTTCGCCGAGTGCCTGAGCACCGGCATCACGACCTGGGGAAAGCTGGGTGGGAAACCCTCGCTCGATGAAAGCCGTTTGCGCATCGGCCTGTAAATATTCCAGTCCAAATGGCGTTTTGAAGCGACCAGCTTGAAGCTTAAACGTTGGATCGATGTTCGCGGTTACATTCGCATCAAGCAGGCTAACTGGAGTGGTCGAGAGAGGACTATAGTCGAGCACCAACTGATAGTCGAAATACTTTGCCACGGTGCCCTGAAGATACGGTCGGACGCGGCGGACGAAGAAGGTGTTATTCTTGGGCACCAAATCATCGTTCAGATAGTACATGCCCTCAAGCTGAGCCGAGCCGCCAAATTTCAGTTTGTATGTACCGTCACTCGATGAGAGCGAGAAACCATCTTTACTATTGGCGGTGAACTTTGGCGCACCTTTGGCGGCGCTATCTCTTGCCGCAGCTTCCTCGGCAGCGATCTCCGCTTTGCGTTGCAGAATTTTAATTTCCTGATCGAGCGCCTGTAGGCGCTGCTCGACACTCGGTACCTCATCAACAGCAGGAAGGAAATGGACACCGAGCGTGAATGCAGCGGTGACCGAGAGAGTCGTAGAAGAAAAGCGAAACATGGGGCGACCTCATGGCTTAACTTCCGGTGATCCGGTCAGCAGCGAATGATGATAGGTTTGATTCCACCGGTGGTCCGGTTGGGTGCACGACGATAATGTCATGCATGGTGGGGCAATGTAGCCCACATATTCCTACCTTACAAGTAGGAATATGAGTCGCCAGTACATCGATGTTCAAGGGGAGCCATTTCGTAAAACAAATTTAACGCGAAGGAGCAGGTCGTGAACGGCCAGAATCGGCGAGCGT
Organism: Planctomycetota bacterium; assembly: GCA_043775355.1. GTDB lineage: Bacteria > Planctomycetota > UBA11346 > UBA11346 > UBA11346 > BOG-1363. The sequence goes on along the minus strand of JAYVSL010000029.1, from coordinate 5,057 downwards.
GGTAGTCGACATCATCTCTACCGCAGCATCGTGGACATTTTTGAATAGCCGCCGAGTACCACAGGTTTTTTCGTCGTCACAATCTTCACAGCGTTGATAAGCGGTACGACTCAGACAAGGCAATGGCGCGACCGGGCCATCAATGATGCGCACAATCGTAAGAAGCGTGATTTCCTCTGGTTCTTTGACCATTTCATGACCACCACCTTTGCCGACCTTGCTGCGAATAATGTCATGATTGCGCAATTGAAGCAGGATGAGTTCAAGAAATTTAAGCGGAATATGCTCAGTCTCAGCGATGACCCCAGCGCCTACAGGACCACTACCCCGCTTGCGAGATAAGTGCAGGAGAGCCTTGATCGCATATTTCGCCCGGTTAGTCAGCATAAGTCCATTCTAGTGATGATCGCCAGCGCATCACTGATAGCGCATCACTGATGACATATGCGATATCTAACTCTTCGACCTGAAAACGTCAATCGCAGCAAAACATCGACTCAACTCTTACGTCCGAGCGCCTGCACTGCCAAGTACAGCCGACGAATCTCTGCAAGCGCCATCGTCCGCAAACCTGGGAAACGTTCGTCCAGCGCACGTTGCAACAAAGAAAGAATTTGTTCGTGCGTCAACATCGCGATGTCGACGGTTACCGTGCGCTCGTCGGCTGATTTTTTCGTCCGGGTTATTTCCACCATGGGTGCCGCGGACACTTTGACCGCAGCCTTTTTGAACAACAGATACGCAATCGTCTTCGAACTGCGCCCCGCCTGCTTGAATTCATGATAACGCACAAAATGCCGAGGGCTCAAACGCACGAGTTTGGGCCGAGCTGGTTCATTAAAACGTTTTTGCCAATTGGTGACGTAGTACACCCACCCATCGCGTTCGACAAAAATAGTATGTGCGGCGATGGATTGAGCGGATGGAGAGGCCATAGCGGCACCGTGGCCATGCAACCAATCAGCGGAAGTCAAAAACGATGACTTCTATGCGCCGTGTTCAACTCACAAAAAGTGCGAGCAGACGCTGATTTTTCAACCAAACGGTTGATTAAACGAATCACCGTAAGGCGCAAGAAATGGATTGTTCGGCTCGCGTTGCTTGCAGCCACCCAACGCTATGGCCATCACCCCAGCCAAAAGTGTCCATCCCAACCAACGTCCGATTTTGATGGGAATGGCCATGTCCACGCTCCTGAGGGCTGGACGCTAGGGCTATGAATAGCGACCGGCAACCATGACAGCTTGCTCATCAGCATTGGTGTGTGGTGGGAAGCCACACAGACGATCAGCGGCTGGCAAACCGAACGATATCACGGCTCATTTGTGAAACCGCCAATCACTTGGCACATTACTTCGTGAAACCCCAGCCATTGTTGTTCTCGCGCGACGCATTTATTTTATCTGGTTTCGCTGGTGATCTGCTATCCTCACATCCCGCGAGCGAAATCACCAACGCACTGACGAAGAGCGTCCAACCAAACCAACGATAGCTTTTCATGATCATGGATCCGCTCCTCTGTCTTTGCGAAACGCTAGGATCGGCCATCTGGGCTAGCAATCCTGGTCACGCGCGCCGCACACGCGGTGTGTGGTGAATGGCTCTAAGGCACGCCCCCGCGCTCACCAAAGGCCTTGGAAACCCCGCGTTGCTAGCCACCCTGCGACTATGCTGCGTGGCCTACGAACTATTGATGCTCCTCTCATCCAACGTCTGTGCGCGGGCGATACTCGTTTGTATCTGCGCCTTGGCACGCTTTTACAGGCGAAACTCGCGATTACCCAGAGCGCGCTCGAAAGCGCGGTGGAATCAGCCGCAGGAAAACTTTTATTAAGTGATCGTCGCCTGAGCGATATCGCGAGTCCAGGATTTACCGCGTTAGTCGCCGAACATGGTTGCGCTGGGCTGGGCTTAGTGCTGACCAGTGGCCAAGAGGATTGGCGCGTGATCGCGCTCGACGATGAAGTCGATAATCCGCTGACTGCCGCGACCGAGGCTGAATTTTCCGTACTCGCCACACCAGCACCAACACTCAGCGATTCCGCCCTTGGTGAAATGATGGCGACATTGACACCAACGCTGCGCATTCCGGTTGAGGGATTGCTGCAAGCGCGCGCCGACGACCAACGCGCAGCCGCACTCGAACAACTGCGATATGCCGCGCCGCCGTTAGCCGTGGTCAGCGAATTAATGCCGATGCTGTTGGCTGACGCTGCTGAATTGGTGCGCGAACGCGCCATCGGTTTACTGAGTGCCTGCGGTGCCAGCGTCGCGGTGATCGACTTGGTCCGCGCGCTTCACCGCCGCGACGATCAAGCGCTCAGCCGCTTAAGCGAAAGCATCGCGAATCTTTCGGGCGTCCAATTGGACTTAGTCGTCGCTGCGCTGATGGCCACCGCTAATCGTGGCCAAACCACGCAGGCCGTGATCACGTTATGTCAACGACTCGCAGCACATTTGGTGCGCCATCGCGCGCTCGATCGCTTGATCGAACTGCTGCTGCCCACGCACCTCAGCTTGCTGACCTTCATCCGCGATCTGCAAGAACACGATGCGCCGCGCGTGGATGCGATTCTGCACCAATACCTTGGCCAGGGCGTCGAACAGGATGCCACCATCATCATCTTGTTGGCCGTTCCTGGTCGTCCGCGCGATGACGCGCTGGTGGATCGCGGGGTTGATTTACTGCTGGAACGTGGCGAAGCGCCGAAAGAACGTATGGCGCTGGGTGCCGCTCTCCGTCGTTTAGATGGCACCACGCATCGCTTAGCCGGACTCATCAGTGAACGCAGTTTGACGATCGGCGAATCGCACGACACCACGGTGTATTGGCTGTTGGCCGAGCTCAGTCGTGATCACGCGATTGATCCGCCGATTGCCGAATCGCTCGCCATTACCGTGCGCAAATTATTACGTGATGCTCCAGGTCCACATTTAGCGGCGATTCTTGAACAACAATTACCCGCAATGTTGCCCGCCAGTGACGCTGCTCGCGGCGGCATGGTTGAACCGCTAGTCGAAGTGGTCGCACGTTTCCGCGACGAACGTTCGCTCGACTTAGTGGCCAGTTGTCTCGCTGGAATTGGTGCTGCCGCGACCAACGCGATGTGGAATCTGCTGGAAGATCATCCGCATGAAACCGTACGACTGCTTGCCGCAGATTTGCTGCCGCAGCTAATCATTGCCGGAGATCACGCGCAGGGACCAGCTGCGGTTACGCGATTGGTACGCGGACTCGGACGAGCCCAACAAGCCAACGAACGCGGCGCGCTAGTCACCGCCGCCGCACGACTGACGGATGATTTATCACTGGATACCGCCACCTGTCAGCGCATCGCACAAGCCACCATTGACCTGGGCGAATGGGCGATCAACGCCAACGGCTACCTCGCCGCGAGTGCGAATTGTCCAGCCACCCTGCGCACTAGCGTGCTCGCACATTTACTCGAACAGTTGACCGAAGATTTGCCCGATCGCCCAGTCGAACAAGTGCACGACGCAGCCACCGATGAAACGACGTTTGTCCTCGACGCCTCGCTGGGTGCACACACGCACAATTTACCCAAGGTAATGACGGCGCTCCATCGCATCGGTATATCACCGCATTTACCAAGCGAATCCTTGACCCACATGGTCAATCGCATGTGCGAGCAATGGCGTGCGGTATCGAACTGGCACATCATCTGGGGCCCAGGCAACATTCAGGAACTTGGCCGCGTGCTCGGCCAACTTGCCGGACGTTTAAACTTCCCAGGGCCGCTGCGCGTACGCATCTGCGAAGCACTCATGCCCAAGCTCAGCCAACTGAGCATCGCGCGCGGATTAGCCCGCGTGTTTGTCGCTGGCGATGGCCCGTACCTCAGTGAACTCGCGGGCAAAGCGAGCGAACGTTTGGTCCAACTTGCGGCGGATAAATATTACGCCGAAGATGAATGGCCAGATCTGGTCGAAACCCTGATCGATTTTTTGGTGATTCCACACCTTGGCCCACAGGGCGATTCGCATCGTCGCCGCTTGGTCAATTTGGTTCAGGCCTACCGCGTCCACTGCAGCAGCCGCGCGCGCGCAAAATTGCGTGCGTTGTTGCCGGATTTAAATGCGGATCTGCGCGATCGATTGGATTGGGTGTGAAATCTTTGCTGATTGCTATCGTATTTAATTTATTCACCACATTGAGTACATGGTAGTGAATATGATAAAACTGAAGACAATGTGGATCTCTCTACTGACTATGATACTTGCCGTGATTCTGGCGGCCGGTGTATTTTATTGGAACCTCGAAAGCGATAAATTGTATATTGAAAGAGTAACCGGAATAAATTTTCCATCGGGCTCTATCCTTATTCAATCACACAGCGACGATGAGACTTTCATCTTGGGTCAAATCCAAATACCAAAAGCCTCCGAAACTGACTTCTTAAGGAATAATGATTTTCAACTCAATCCCCAATTTAGCCAGTTAGATGTCAATCAAATGCAACTTCCGGAAAACATGAAACCCGCACCCTCTACCCAAGGAAATTTTGGTCATTCTGGCCGAAGTAAATACAACACTTGGCAGTTTTTGTACGACAAAAAACTGGCAATAGTATGGTGCCTTGTGAAATTTCCTGACATGTCTGGTGATGCGCCATGATATTAGCGAATCCGTTTATTCGAAGACGTTTAATTATTAATTCGCAACGCTTGTCACGAGCGCGAAACATGATGCCAACAGCCTTTACCGCCTTTGGCTTAATATTTTTTTCCCTCGTCCAAACTCAAGCGGAAGAAGAGGGCGGGAAACTCAAAAAAACCCGTGATCAAGTTCGTCCGCCATCTACGTCAACGACGTCCTCATGCTCTGGACCGAGTTCGGGTTCATCTTCAACGACAACATCTCATGACCACTCGCGCTCATCGCTGCACGAGAGTAGCGGCCAATGGCGTTGCGTTAGGCAAAATGCCATGAATTACCTGGTTTTTCTGCAAATTGGCACTTGACATTCAGCTCAGAAAAATTTTTCGGGGTTTATGGCTATTCCCCGTTCCTTTCCTCGCGCAGCGAGTTTCGCTGC
>JAYVSL010000028.1:0-7970 GCA_043775355.1 Planctomycetota bacterium | reverse complement strand
CAGACTGATCTCCACGGCACCACGACTGGTAGTCGAACGAATATGTTGCACGCCGGGCACTGCGCGCAGCGCCTGCTCCAATGGCGTCGTCGCTTCCAACGCCATACGTTCGGCGGGTTGATCACCAGCTTCAAGCGACACCACCACGCGGGGAAATGCCACCTGAGGAAAAAGCGCCACCGGCGTGCGCATGGCGGCAGCCATGCCGCCCAGGGCCACTACCGCCACCAGCAATAATACGGAACGTTGATGCGCTAAAAGCCATGGTTTCATGGCGCTGAACCAGCGACGATGCGTACCCGCATGCCATCAGTGACGACGGAGTTGCCGAGGACAATAAGTGATAACTTTTCACTCATATCGGCGCCCGTAATCGCGGCGCGATCGTGATCTTCCGCCACCAACGTCACCGAGTGACGTTGGGCAGTATTTTCGCTGACGGTAAAGACCGTCCAGCCAGCGTCATCACGTACCAGCGCTTGACGCGGAATAATCAGTGCGTTGCGAAGGGTCCGTGGAATTTCTGCATGCACCGATTCGCCGACCACCAAGTCAGTTTCTTTTGGCAGACTGACGAGCACCTCCAGCAGCTGATTTTCTGCAGTGATCTGGGTCGCGACGGAGGTCACCGTAGCGGTAACAGTGGATTCCGTTCCATGACGACGCAGTGGTTTTACCGTGATGGCACTACCAAGTGTCAGCAATGCTCGCTCAGCGGGATCAATACCGATCCTTGCCATGGTGTGACCCGGCGCGGCGATTTCACCAATCGGTGCGCCAAGCAATAATGTCTGTCCTGGTCGCACCAAGAGATGGCTGACCACGCCGGATTCGTTGGCGAGAATTTTTTTATTTGCGAGACGCACTTCCCAGGTGGTGACTTTGAGTCGCGCTAATTCAGCAACGGCTTCCGCCTGCGCCACATCGGCTGCCGTCGCGAGGTGAAGTGCCAAACGTTGCTGAACGATAGTCAGTTCACGTTCACTGGCTGCGCGCATGAGCAGCGCTTCTTGTTGCTGGGCCAGAATTTCTGCGCTCGGGGCAACGGTAATCATCACGGTATCCGGCGCCACCGTGGCGCCTTCGTTGGTGACGATATTGGACACCGTGCTGTCGTAAGGCGCATGGATCATGCGCTGACCATTTGGCGCAATGATCACTGTGCCCAAAGCGGTGACGGGCATTTCCAGATCACCGAGTTGAATTGGCGATACGTGCACCAAACACACGGGCGCTATTGCGGCTTCCTCTTCTTTACCTTTTTTTTCATCCGATTTTTCACCAAGCTTTTCTTCAGCCTCTGCACCGGACGTGGCCGTATGCGGTTTCCCTGGTTCTGCCGCATCGCGTCGGCCAAGCAGAAAACCACCACCGACACCGATGCCAAGACTTAGTGCGCTAGCGATAACGATGGACCATTTCATGGTTTCCCCTGATCTCGTGGAGCCGTATGGGTGGTAGCATCCGTCGTCAGCAGACATCCAACAGCGAGTTCGACGACGATGGCCGTCTCGGCTAATTCTTGGCGCAAAAGCAAAGATTCTATGCGTTTTTGCAGTAATTGTACGATGCTGGCGTTGGCCGACAGGCGATCGATGACGTGCCCATCAAGCGCTTTTTTGATCGCTATCGCATGAGTTTGCAATTCTTTCTCTTGCTCATCGGTAAGTATAATCATTCGACTGAGCGCTGCGGCATCGGCTTGGGCAAGCGCGCAATCGCTACGTGCCTCGAAGACCCGTTGGGTGTACTCGTCAAACAGCTTTTGACGAGTTGCCGTTTCGCTCGCAATCACGCCCTGATTACGATCGAAAATCGGCAAATCGATGGTCACTCCCAGAGTCAAAGAACGGACGTCACTGGTGTCCGTTGCGCGGGCAAGATTGATTCCGATTTTGGGAAACTGTGCGAGCACGGCGGCGCGCAGACCTTCTTCTTGGCTGTCATACCCACGCCGCAAAGCGATCAGATCCAATCGTTGATCAGTCAATGATGTGGTCAGCTCAGTGGCAATATCGAGGCGGGTGGTCCAGCGTGCGACTCGTATGGCGACAGCTGCTTCAGGAGGTAATCCCAGCATGCGATTGAGCTGAAGACGAAGACGAACCAGGTCGCGTTCACCATCAAATACTTGGCGTTGGGCGTCTCCTTTCGCTGTGCTGGCGGTGTTGGTTTCCCACACGGTGGTGGCTCCCGAACGGAGAGCTTGTTCAAGTAGCGCGTGATGCTCATCGAGCGTTCGCAGAAGTTCGCGGGTTAATTCCAAGCGCGCTTCGGCGGCAGCAAATTTTATCGCTGCCTGTTTAGCCCCTTCAGCAATCACCCATTCTTGCCAAGCGATATCGAGGGCGACTTGTTCGAGGTGAGCCGCCGCCGCCGATTTTTTTGCGCCACGCGTGATTAACCCGCTGAGGTCCCAAGCAAGGCCGAGTGATTTCCCAGGCGTCGCGAGTCCATCGGGACTATTTACCGCAAGATCGGCACCGACGCTGAGTTGAGGATTGGGTAAAATCCCGGCCTGTAATAATTGCGCTGCTGCCAACGCCCGTTCGCTGCGAATCGCGCGTAGCCCTGGATTTGCCACGATCGCCACCAAGGCAATTTGTTCGGGAGAAAATGGCCCTGCCGGATCAATTGCTTCCGTAGGCAATCGGACATGGTGCAGTTCGGCAATGCGCACTTGTAATTCTGGCCAAGTCGGCGGCGTCAGCGCGCTGGCGACGGCGGTAGGTGAAAGCGGTTGCGCTCGGTAGGTAGAGCAGGCGCACAGGACCATCGACAACGTTGCAATGAAAAGGCCACGGAAGCCAAAGTTCACCAACTGCTGGTTCATGTGCCGCATGTAATCTTTCTTGGGAGCAAACCGTCGGACCAGTCAGCGTATTTTGTGACAAGCAAAGCCGTCACAGTACCAAGGTCCTGTTTCAGCGGCTTGATCTTCTCTGCATTCGGGTCGGCAAGCGTGGCGCTCGCATGTCGTACAGCACGTTCGCTGTGATTTACAGCGGGAAAATAGCATGAAATAGTTCCGTGCGACTTTGCACCCCAAGTTTCGCATAGATGCCTGACAACATGTTTTTCACTGACTGTTCGCCGATGGCAAAGTCAGCGGCGATTTCTTTGTTGGAGCGACCCTTGAGCAATTCGGTGACCATCTCACGCTCGCGCGGCGTCAGTGGCAGGCCGATCAAGCGACGCTGAAAAAATTGCACCATTTGGTCGGGGCCAGCCGAGCGATCGGCTAACAGGCGTTGCACAATATCAGCTAAGCGCTCGACGCCGAATGGTTTTTCTAGCAGATAGTCAGCGCCAAGATTGAGCACCGTGACGACTTTATCTTTGTCGGCAAAACTGGTGATGACCACGCGCAGCGCGCGGGGACAGAGGCGATTAATTTCGTGAAGGAGTTGCAGCCCATCCATGCGCGGCATGGCTAAATCGGTAATGATGACGTCCCATGGTCGATGCAGCAGTGCGACCGCGTCTACACCGTCTTTGGCCCCGGTAACGTGATAGCCGTGACGTGTCAGGCCACGGGCCAGCAGATCGCGTGCGGTGGTTTCGTCGTCGACCAACAACACGTTGTGAGAGTTCATGTGGGACTTTCTTTCGTCAGTGCGTTCGCGGATTCTTGCCACATGAGTAGCGTCAACTCCGCCGTAACGAAGTCTCCATCGGAAATTAATTCGAGGTTTCCGTCGGCGTTGCTGGCGAGTTGCCGCGTGATGGTCAAACCAAGGCCGAGTCCATCTTCTTTGTGGCTAGCGGCTGGAAGCGCATCGCGGTGAGCCGTTGGCAGCGTAGGCAGATGACCAGGATTACGGATACGTAAAACCCATCGATGATGATCGCGGCGTAGCGTGACAGAGATCGTATCGCCCTCGGTAGTCGCCTGCACCGCGTTGCGCAGTAAATTATCGATGATGATGCGCAAGCTGGAGGCCGAACAGCGGACGGCAGCATTTTCTGGCAGTTTATCACAGGTGATAACGCGGTTTTGCAGATGGAGCGACCGCGTCGTCTGTGCATCGCGTAATGCTATCACTATATCACCCGCGCTGTCGACCTCAGTTCCTGGGCGGGCTAGTTGATAAACCAAATCCACCGCGCGATCAATGCGCTCCAGACTATCATCAATGTGAGCGGAAAGCGGATGCGCGTGCAGCGCGGGTTGCTCGACCCGCAGCTCATCCACCACGAGCCGTAAGGTGTGCAATGGATTGCGTACTTCATGAGCTACCGAGGCCGCCATGCGTCCAAGGATCAAAAAACGTTGTTCTCGTTCTGCCAACTGATGCGCTGCGACGGTGATGCGCATCGCACGTAAACGTTCGGTCAATAAAAGACACAACACGCCGAGGCCTGGTCCGATCAGAATAAATTCAGCACACTCAATCCAGAAATGCAGTTTCTCAGGTCCGATATGGAGTTCAACGACAGCGGTGTCGATGGAAAATAACATACTGCCTATAAATAATCCGGTGGTGCCAATCAGCCATGAGCGAGTCGAAATAGTCATCGTTGTTTGAAGCGGTTTTACCAGCGCGCTGTCCTGCGTTGAGGCTTGAGACATGAGGTCTAAGCGTGCCGCGAGCATGGCTAAGCCGCTGGCCACGGTCCAGGCAATGGCGAGAGTCCACAGATTGTGTGAGGGAAAATGCTCCCCGCGCACGTGTTGCGTCCAGGCAAATAACAAGCCGCCAATAAGTCCTGGTAACAACCACCACCACGTGCGTCCGGTCGCAAAATGTCGACCGACAAACCATAACGATATCCATGCGAAAGCTCCCGCAGCATGTGCTGCAGGGAAACTGTGGCCGTCGATGAATGGCGCTGGAGTACCGGTAAATAACGGTGTCCACGGCACCTGACCGCCGAAGAGATTCATCGACCAGGGCGAATAGTGGTTGGTTGTTTCTCGAATAATTCCCACCACTGCCGTCGTACCGCCCGCGCAAAGAGCGAGATAGAGTGTTGGCCATCGCCATGGCCGCGCGGCGGCCCACCACCAACTTGATAAAAATATTCCGCAAGCAGCAAGGGGAGTAAACACCGCCAGCCACTTTGCCGTGGTGTGGAGTACGACAGCAAAAAACCAATGGTGACGTAAAGGAAAACCACCAACGGCCGGATCGTAAAACGGCTGCATCAACCAGACATCAAGCGACGAGTGTCCCAGTACGATGGCTAAAATAATCAGGCTGCCGGTGGGAATTCCCCAACACGCCGCCCACCAACGCCATGACGGTCCGTGATCACGGTTCATCAAGCGTTCGATAGTTGCGGTTTTCGTATAATTGCGAAGCCTCTTGGAATGCTGCCGCCGCTCGATCGGCCAGCGCACGCTCTTCGGGAGTTACGGTATTTTCAGCAGCCGGAGTGAAGGTATCGCTGTCGCGGCCCGAACGTCGGTACCACGTTACGGTTTTTCTCAACCCTAAGGTCACCAGGTTGCGATCAGTCAGCAAGCCAATGGTGCGATTGTGAATCAGCCATGCGCGACCGTCTTCTTTACCCGCCGGGCCAAGCAGATCGTGTCCTAAAAATGGCGCGCGGTAATCAACGCCGGCGAGCGATAATAAGGTTGGCACCAAGTCCACCTGGGAAGATAAACGATCAATGGTGGTGCCATGAAAACGTGGTTCAGGTGCGAGGAAGAGCGCAGGAATGCGGTAGCTGGCAGCGGGAATTTCTGCCGAGCCATAGACGCGCGCGCCGTGGTCGCCCACGACTAAAAACACCGTGTGTTCGAGCATGCCTTCGGCTTCTGCGCGATCGAGATAAGCAGCAAGTGCTTGATCAGAGTAGCGGACGGCGTTTTCACGGGTGTCCCACGGCTGGAGTTTGACGTTCAAGAAAATTCCATAGCTCAGCAGCGTGACTCCGGCGAAGATGGCGACACGAACCCGACCAAGACGTCGGCCGAAGAAGACGAAAATGACAATCGCTAAGACCAATAAACCGATTCCGATCCCGCCGAAGCGCCAGAGTTTCGCCGAGGAGACTTGTGCTCCACGAGTGTTTGGTGTTAAAAACGGTTTATGATTGCTGGTGGTCAGCAACGTGCCGAAAAACGGCACGCCAGCAGCGCGAGCACTGCGTTGATGTTCCAGCAAACGATCGAAGACGTAACCATCGGCGGCGCCCCAGGCGGTACGAAAGGCATCACGCGGAAAATCTGACGCCACCAGTCCGTCTTCAATGAAACGGTCCCAATCATTGGCCAGGGCAAAGGGCTTCATGCCATCAAAAATACCTGCGCCACCATAAAAGAATTCGGTGCGATAGCCTTTGCTTTTCAGGACTCCGGCAATGCTCGCGACATCTTCAGACTTGTTGCGTTTCCAGATGGAATCACCGGGTAATGGCATGAACGAACACAGAACGCCTTCTAGTCCGCGAACGGTGCGGTTGCCATTGGCAACCAGATTGGTCATTAACATGCCGCGTTCGGCCCAGCGATCGAGCCCAGGTGTGCAGGGCAAGCGCCCACCGAGACGGCCGACGAATTCAGAGCCTAAGCTTTCTTCCAATACGACGACCACATCGAGCGGTCGTGTTCGTCGTACCGCTGCGGTAAAGGTGCGCTGTGGATCAGTGGCATTGCGTTGGAATTCCGCTTCGATCAATGGATGCGCCTGTTCGGCTGGTAAGGTGCGGTAAAATTGTTCATAAGATAAATGGGCACTGGCAAACGCGCGCACCAGTTGTGCTTGGCCATTAGCGGCGACTTCATCGCGCGCACGATCGCCAAAAAGTTGTACGGGAATGGCCCAAGCAAGAAATGCTGCCAGTGCGCCAATGATCAGCGCTACGCCAGCGCCGCTCAATCGTCGACTCCATGGTAGTGGCGTGAAAGTAGTGCCGCGTAGCCAACGATGCATCGGCCACGCCAAGCCCGCACCAACGGCGAGAGCGATGGCGACGAACAACGGTACATTATAACTTTGCCAGATATTGGTCGCCACTTCACCTGGGAAGAGCAAGTAATCGATGGCGATATGATTGAAGCGCGAGGTGAATTCGTCAAAAAAGGCCTGTTCCACTGCGCTGCCGAATAAAAGCCCTGCACAGATCAACGTCAGCACAGTAAAGCGCCACGCCGGAAGTCGTAAGCTAGCGCCACCAGAGAGAGCCAAGAACAGCGCCGCTGGCGTCAATTGCACGACAATCGAAAGCAGATCGTTGATGACTCCCAAGCCCAACATCAACAGACTGGCAGGCAGTCCCACTTCTTGATCGAGGCTGAAAAGAAAGAGCACGCGCAGGGCGCTACCCAGAAAAAACATGAGCAGTCCCACGGCCATGAGCAGACGGCGGCGAGGAGCGTCGTTCGTGGCTGTCGTCGACGTGACGATTTGTGCAGGCGGGTTGGTATTGAGGGTCGTCATTCGGTCTCTGGTCGGTACGAAAGATAATCGTCCAGCGTGTGGACGTGACGTACCTTCGTACTCTTGTCAGTACTTTGGTCTACCCCCACGGTGTTCGCTCACGTTGTTCACCTTTTGTTCACCTTTTTCATCAATGCGGTTTGGTCCTATGCATCTGCGTGTTGCCCTTATTTTTAGTGTGTGTTTTCCGCTGGCACTTTCAGCGGCGGACGCCGACGGCCATGCACTGGCATGGGAGTCCACTCTGCAAACGTCAGATACGACGGAAAATTCAGCACCTAGCGATGATCGTGGTCAGCTGTGGTTTGGTAAACGTGTGGTGGTTGATGCGTGGGGCATTCTTTCGTCACCGGTCGACTGGAGCGGCAGCGAGTGGGCGCTCGCCGGCGCTGCGGTCGGCGGCACCGTCGCGGTCGGCATATTATTCGATGGCTCGGCGCAATCTGAGAGTCAGGAAAATCGTGGAAAAAACCGCGATCGTTGGTCAGGGACCTGGGGCGAACTCGGTACGATTTATTCGTTTGTCGTGCTTGGCGCTGCCGGGACCTACGGTTGGATCAGCGGTGACGATCGTGGGGT
>JAYVSL010000027.1:0-20019 GCA_043775355.1 Planctomycetota bacterium | reverse complement strand
TACTGCGGCGAAGTCCAACGCTTAATTGGCCTCGCCAAAACCGTTGGACGTCCCGCAGCGGTTCGCGCCTTAAGCGAATTGGTGCCGCCTCTGCCACATGACGCTCCTGCAGGTGGCGTGGTGGTGCCGGTGCCGCCCTCCCCAGGCCGACGACCTGGGCCACATCTCGGAAGTACGCTTGCACTTTCCTGTGCACGGCGACAGCACTTGCCATTTCGTCGATTATTAATCACCACTCGTCTGGGCGCAGAACAACATCTTTTATCGCCACGAGAACGTCGCGCCAACGTAGTTGATCTGTTCCAGTGTATCGCACCTGCACCTGCTTATGTTGTGTTGGTTGACGACCTGATCACCACCGGAGCGACTGCCAGCGCTGCGGCAGCAGCGCTGCGAGCAGCGGGCGCTAAGCGGGTTGATGTGCTGTGCCTTGCACGCACGCCAAGGCACGGCGAATTTTCTGTTCATACCAATCAGAAAACATCAGGACAATCAGCCGTCTTTGATCAGCGCTCCAGATAGCGCAACATCAAAGCACCGACGTCATGAAGTTCTTCAACGCGACCAACTGCGCTGGTGACAAACGATCAATCAACACAAACAATTCACCCTTGGTCGTGTTTGCTGGTGGAGCACCCGTGCTGACGGCGACGTAACCCTGGGTATTTTTGCGTTCGATCGCTGCCGATTCGCCATCAAGATTAGTCGTCCGTGACGAGGTCAGCAAATCTTTGTAAGCGCTATCCGACAAACCGAGCAAAGACTTCAGCTTATCGTGGGTTGATTGACGACCTGGCAGCTCACCACGCTTGAGCAATTTTGCTGCGGTTAAAATGCTCAGATCTGCCGCTTCAGCAAATTCCTTGGTCGTGAAGTGATGCTCTTCAACGAGCCGCAACAAGGCCTCATGAAAAGGATTGAGCGCACTATCGCTTTGTCGTGGCGCCTCGGCCGGCTGCGGATTTATTTTACTCTTCGACAAAGCCGAGGCAAAAACAGCATCGCTGAGGCCGATAGACTTAGCGATGAGCTCAAGCACCTTCTTCTGTGAAGGCAGCTGACCGGTGTTGATCAACTTCATGATACTGACATAGGGAAGGTCGTGAGCGCGAGTAAACGTCGCTACGCCGCTTCCGCTCCGTGCGATAGCTTCGGCCACGAGCTGGGCCAAATTCGGGGTTAATGCTTCGATCGCAGGACTCACCAGACGCTCTCCTTACTCATAGAAATGCATGACCAACACGGCACAAACCCTCTGACTGTCGCTGACCTTTGCCTTAAGAATCATCATCCGATCACCCGGAATACTGGCCTTGAGACCGATGCTCGTAGTCACATTGAAATTCTGGTGATAGCGGCAATCGTCCGATTGGGAATCCCCGAACATGAGACAAACACCTCACCTGCGCCAGCAACGGGGTGACGTCCACCGCCTTCATCTCGTCGGCAAGTCCCAATACTGCCCTTCACAGGCTGCCGAGAGCTTCCATTTCGCCCCTGGAGCAACCAATTCCGTGTAGCGCTTAGCATCAGTAAATAGCCTGGTGACCTGGGGATCACTTGCCATGGGATCATGGTGGAAGATCACCAGTTCACCGATGTTGGCGTCGCGGAAGAAATCGATGAAATTGAAAATCGTTGAGTGACCGAAATTGATATGGTCGTGATAATCAAGGAAGCCGTACATGGCATCAACAATAACCACATCAGCACCTTCAACAAACGAAGCATAGGCTTCGGCGACCTTATTTGGATTCTTTGAAACTTCGGTGTCGGTCAGATAACACACCGAGCGTCCGCCGTGATCAATGCGATAGCCATAGGCTTTATCCGGATGGATGAGCGGCAGAATACGCACCGTCGCTTCACCTACCGTGGTCGCTTCGTTTTCAGGGAGTTGATGGCAGTTAATGCTGCTTTTCAGCATGCTCCACTTCACCGGGAAATGAGCATCGTCCATCTGAGTCGTCAGCAAACGCTGCGCATCGCTGCGGCCGGACCACACGTCGATTTGTCGTCCAGGAATGTAGATCGGTCCAAAATAGGGAAAACCACAAATGTGATCCCAATGAAAGTGAGTAAAGAAAAAGTGCAGGCCGTGCTTCTGATCTCGACCATCTTCCTTCATCTGCAGACCAAGACTTCGTAAACCAGTGCCCGCATCTAAAATGCAGGTTTGGTTATCCATTTCGACCTCGACGCAGCTGGTGTTTCCACCGTAAGTCCAGCTATGTGGCGTACGATCCAGATATGCCTCAATCGCCGGTGGAGAGGCCAAATCTGCCGGCCGAGCTTCGGCCAACAAAGCACGTGCTTTGTCGCGCAATTGCGCCGAGGTCATGGGAGTAGCCAATGAACCTCTTACTCCCCATAGCCGCACGCGCATCTTTACTCTCCTCACCAGAACACCGATCGGTTGAACCCTAGATACCTAACGTCAAGGCGCAAGACTGGGCAAAAGCGCAGAGAAGTGCCAAGAAGCTGTGATACGTGCGCCTCTCATCTCAGCCCCAACCTCCACCTCGCGGGTGGCATCTGCTCACAAAAGCACTAACACCCAGACCATGCATACCACGCTCGAAGTTTCCAGCCGCGCCATTCGCCTGATCCGCACTGATGCCAAGCAGATTCTCGACCTTGAAATTTTCCCAATTGCCCCTGGCACGGACCCACTTGAGGCCTTGTTGAACGCCCCAATGCCGTCGCCGCTCGGCAAAGTTCGCGTGGTATTATCGCACGGCGATATGTTGTTACGCACCATGCTACAGGCACCCGGCACGCCCGAGCGTGTCGACCGCATGGTGCATTTTGAATTACAAAATAGTGGCGAAGAACCGATAGCCGTCAGTTGGTTCAGCGCTGAAGTTCCTGGTGCTGACGACTTGCGTTTGCTGACCATGACCACCAAGCAAAAATTGATTGATCAGTTGAAAAAAGCATTGGCCAAGCATGACGGTAAACTGACAGCGCTAACCCATCCTGCTGTCGGGCTCTATGAAACCTACCGTGCCACCGTTGGTTTAGAGAGCGGCAGCGGCATCTTGGTCGACGTCGGCGGCGCTCATCTCCACGTCGCACTTGTACACGGTGGCCAGCTCGTCTTCGTCCGTACCCAGACTCCAGGCATGGATGATTTAATCCGCACGGTCGCCGAATTACGCACACTCCCAGAAAACGATGCTGCCGCACTCGTGGCAAAACTGGGCAAAGGTGCGCCTTCCGATTTGCATGAAGCGATCAAACGCCAAGTGAATCAACTGGCAGGCGTGCTAAACGCCAATGTACGTTTTGCCAAAGCCCAACTTAAATTCGAAGCGCTTGATCCGAAGATTATCTGGCTCTCCGGTGCTGGCGCACAAGTGTATGGTTTCATCAATGCGTTGAGCGAACGCATGAACATGCCAGTGCGGCCACTGAATCCTTTCGCTGGCAACAGCATCAGCGTCCCGCAAGAAGAACTTGATCGCCAAGCGGCGCTCCCCAGCCCCTGGGCTGCTGGGCTGGGCATCGCTCGTTCCACCACGGTCACGCTCGATGCGCTCGGTGATGAGCGTAACCGACGTGGTGATTATTGGCGTACCAAAGGTGTCTTGCGCGCAGCGGCCGCTGTCGTCGCCGCATTATTTGTTTTCGCCCTCGTTCGACAACAAATGAACATCATGGCTGCTGAATCTTCGGTGGCGGTCCTCGACGGTAGTGGCAAAGGACTTGTTCCGGTCGCCAAAGATAAACGCAAAACACTCGATGAATTGAGCACCACCAAAGATCTCGATACTTCACGCTTGGCGTGGATCGATGGTGAACGCCGCCCTGGACGTTTGGCGTTAGAAATACTTGGCGCTATCGCAGCTCAAAGTAATCCCACGGACTGCCCGGTTTTTTTACATTCGTATAAATTGTCGCGTCAACCCGGCCTGGTGACGGTGGAGATTGAGGGACACGCCGAAGGCAGCGGAAAAAACGCCACCGATACGGTGCTGCACACCTTCGAGCGTGGTCTGATCCAGAAATATCCACCCATCGTCGCGATCAAACAACTACCCAAACCAATCGACAGCAACCGCCAACAGTTTCACTATGTGTTGACCATCAGCGATCAGCCGAGCGAGGTCAAATCCACCAAAGGCCAAGGTCTAATCCTGGATCTGACCGTGCCCCATGGTGTCGATCTTGATAGCGCAGCACGAGCCGCCGCCTTGCGGGCCAGAACGAATCAAGACGTCGTCACCGTGCAGGTTGCCAACCCAGGTGGCAAACCACAGTCAGTGTCGATCGCATTTAAGAATTAAAATCGGGCACTCATCCCCATGGCCACCTCCGATAATGATGCGGTAACCGCGCACTATCTGCAGGCGTTAGCGCAAGCTCTGCCGAAAGAACTTGCCGAAGTATTGCTTCCTCCATTACGTCTGCGCGCCAATGCAAGCCGTCTTATCGTCGCCGTGCCCAACGCGATATGGCGCGATGTTTTTCAGGATCTCGCCGCCGAACATTTGCGCGGATTGCTCAAGCCGAAAGGCCTCAGTCTTCAAATCATTTGTCGTTTAGATGTCGCCAATCGCTCGACCACCAGCGATCAACGTTTTAGTTCTTTCTTACAAGATCCCGGCAATCAACTCGCTTTGACCGCTTGCCGTCGTGCGGTCGAAGCCCCAGGCTTAGAACACAATCCCCTTTATCTGCACGGTCCCCCTGGCTGTGGAAAAAGCCACTTACTGACCGCTGTTGCTGCCGAGTATCGCAGCATGCTTGATGAGCACGCGGTGGTTGCCTTCACCGGCCCTGATTTCGTCGCGCGTGAAGCACAACGTTTAGCCGAACGCGGCAGCTCTCCGCTACGCCAACGACTGGATAAAGCCGCGCTCATCATCATCGATGCCGTCGATGCGTTGGCCAATCGCGCGCTGGCTCAGGAAGAACTTTTTCATCTCATTAATAGCGCTTTGGAACGCGGCCAACAATTGGTCATCACTGGTTCCGCCGCGCCACGCAAGCTTGCTGGATTTGAAGACCGTCTGATCAGCCGTCTTGCCTGGGGACTTTCCGTCGCCATCGAACCGCCCCATGCTGAAACTCGGCTCGCTCTATTGCGTCGTCTCTGCGACCAGGCCGCCAATGATATTCCAGCGGATGAGCTCGTGCGACTGGTCGACACCTTCGCACCGGACATGCACCAAGTGGTCAAGCTCGCCGAACGAATTCGCGAAGGCGACCGCCCAGGAGCCAGCGCCGACTACGCTAGTTTTGATCGCATCGTGCAAGTCGTCGCAGAACGCGCGAATTTACGTCCTGGAGATCTCTCCAGCAAACGCCGTCATCGCGAAGTCGCGCAAGCACGACAACTCGCGCTCTTGCTCGGTCGCCGACTGACCGGTCACAGTCTAGATGCCCTCGGCGGTATGATTGGCGGACGCGATCATTCAACGGTGCTGTATAGTATTCGTCAGGCCGAAGAACGAGTTGCCAGCGATCCCGCGTTACAACGCGACGTCGCTGAAATGACGCAAAAAATTCTCGACCGCGAACAAGACGACTAATCGTTCACCGAACCAACAGAACACCACTATTTCGGTGGCGGAACTTTCTGAGGATTTTTCTGCAGCACTTCCTTCGGCGGTGGACGACGCTCTTCGCGCATGGGTGGTTTCGGAATCGGACCATCAATCGTCCCAGGCTTCAAGCCAGGACGTGGGATGGAACCACCCGGCTTCAGCGGCTTGGGCACACCATGAGCACCTGGCGCAGAACCCATGGGATCTTTGGTTGCGCCTGAGGTTGAAGCATTGCTGGTGATGACCGCCAAGTCGCCTTCACCAATAACGAAGCGTTGTTCGATTCCGTCCGGATCAATAAAGGTAGCAAAATTACCCTCGTCGATCGACACCAACGTCCATCCACCAGTCTTGTCGCCGGGCTTGAGCGTGGTTGGTTCGGTTGCTCCTGGCATACGCACGATTACCGCTTCATGGCCATCAACCGAGACCAAACCATAGGTCAGCGGAGCATTGCTCGGTGCTGGGACCAGCGTGGGTAAAACTAAAACTGGCGGAGGTGGCTGAACCGGAACTCTTACGATCACCGGTGGTTGGGGTGGCGGTATTGGCATCGGAGTTGGTGCAGGTCTCGGGAAACGACTTTCCCTAAACCGATCACCTTCAATTTTACGAGCATCCGAAGGCACAAAAGGATTTTCATCATTCTGATAGAACTCTGTGAAGTCAGCGATTTTCGGCACAGCAGCATTCAATCGAACGACATTCGCACCTTTCCAAGTCGGTTGCCCTGGATCAATTGGCTGAGGAGTACTGCACAACCACCAAACCATGCTGGCGATCAGCACCATCGCCGCCACGCCAGCGGCTAATGGTTGAAATTCAGGGGCGCGCATTGAATACCGGCTTTCCACCACTGCTGCTGGTCGCACGAGTTCCACCGCTGCTCACGGACTGGAATGCCAATGGATTATTGGCTCGTTCCTCTTCCGTAATAAAATGCATTGCGGCAAGTTCGAAAACCGCATCAAGCTGTTGGATCGAATCCTTAGCCTTAGCATTTTCGCTTTTGATTTTGAAACCGCGCAAGATCAACGGATAATCCTTGGTCTTACCCTCCGCTGTCGGCGTCACTTGACTGATTCGGTGCAGCACCGACAGAATATCTTTCAGCCCACCGCGAACCTCAAGCCTCAAAGGATATTCTCGCACCAATACCGGACGAGACTCCGGTCCAGTATCAACTGCCGGAAAATGAGTGACGGTCAATTTTTCGAGCGGTATCGGCGTATCAAAAGCAATGGCGACCACTTTTTCAGTCAATTGCAACATCGACATCAAATATGGCGCCTCGCGGTCATCTGGCACCACCGGATCGGTACCGAAGCCGATATTCTGATCGTAGTCAATTTTTTTCGCTTCCGCTTTATTGCGTAAGCGTTCGCGAACTTCGGTAAAGCGCTGCTTAAATAAATATCCTGGCTGTTTGGCGTCGACCGGAATCATGAATTCTTTGGCCAGCACAAAACTGGAATCACGTTTCAAATCTTCGATGGTTGAACGCATGGCTTGATTGGCCTCGATCTGACGCTCGACATGGGCCAGCATGCTCTCGCTACCACCATCATGATGTTTCGTTTGGGCTTGATCCGCTTGCTCAGCCAAAGTGCCGCCATCGGAAATTATCCATAAGGCAATCAAAACCACCGCTGTCACACCACCAAGCACCAGCCAGCCCGTCTGTGCTTCTTTTTTCACGTCAGGCATCATGGCTTCGCCTCCAACGGTTTTGGCACCACCGTCGAGACGGAGCCGTTGTTGGTAATCTGATCGAGCTTGGTTGGCTGAAAGAAAAACCTGAGTTTAAACGGAAAGCGACCGGGTTCATTTGCTGCGACAGGACGACGATTCGGTCGATTGCCGGACGGTGTTTTTCCCGTAGATTGGTTATTATGTTCGACAAGATGGACCAATACTCTGTCACCACGAAAAAGACCAAGCGTGTCTGTATTCGCCTGCCACTTTGCAATCGCTACGTTATAGGTTTCGAAGAATTTATTCAGCTCAACGTCAGTTTTCGTGTTGTCGAACTTGACCAAGCCTTCGACGTCCACTGCACCGCGATCAATGGCGCTATCTCGGCGAGCCGATTTATTATTTGGCGCAGGGATCGACCCCAACAGACCACGCTCATTGGCCTTCCTTGTATCCGTCACATCCGCGTCGCTAGCGATGCCCACGGTTTCCAAACTGGTAATCCACAACTCCGGCGAATGGACCGTCTGCTCTTTCAAAGCGCGTACGGTGTACAATAAATCGCGACCAGCGAAAACGCGGCCAGCAATCGCACGTAAATCTTCCGACAATCCATCGCGTTCTTTACTCAGCGCTTCGAGCTTGGCCTGCAATTCATTGTGACGCTGTTCAAAGGCGGCGTAAGACGCGATGTTCGCTTCTGCCACCCATTGTTCATTCAACATGGTCCAGCCCGCAAATACGGCGGATAACAACAAACACGCAGCGGCGACATACGGCCACACCAATTTTGAGCGCCACAATTGCTGGCGCAGAACTCCGTCTGGGGTCAGATCGAGTCGGCAAGTCCCTGGAATCGTATCTGCTGCGGCAATCGCCAAGCCAATCGCCGTGGCAAATTCATGCGGACAATCGGGAGCACGTCCGGTCAAGCCATCACAAGGATCGAAGCGTGTGACCGGCAAATTGAAACGACGCTGGAGATAGGTGTCTAAACCTTCAAGACCAGCACCGCCACCGGTCAGCAAAACTTTGGTGACGGTCAGTTGTCGCGCATGAATCTGCGTACGAAACCATGCTAACGAGCTGGCCAGTTGACCATAAAGACTTTCCGCAACCTTGGTCAAATCTGGACCCAACGTGCGCGATGCTATTTGCTGCGTCGCTCGCCCGGGGGCCGCGACGTGATCCGTCTCTGAAGAAATTGGGAACGGCACCCGAGTGGTCGTAACGATCGGTAAGCCATGCGTGCTCGATCCGCCGTCATCAAGTTGCAAACCACCGGTTGGATCCTCAGGCAATTGTTCATGATGGTCAAGATCATCGACCAAGACTAAAGGATCTTCGTCGGATAACGAATGTGGGTGATGGTCGTCAATGAGTTCTGACTTGTCGCGGTTAATTTCTTCGCCCGTTTGATGGATCGCCGGCTTACTTTCCGCAGGCTGGTGATCATCATTCAATTCCAGTTCGCCAAAACTGATTTCACTTGGCTGATGAATTAGGTCATGATGCGTATCAGGCTTGATGACCGCAGAAGCATTCGCTTTCGCGCGCGCAGTCTGAGGATGTGAGGTCGTCAACCCTGCCAGCGGAGCAGCGCGGCCATCGCCAGTGCGTAGACGTTGTTCGCCGGCAGCGGTGACAAGTCCATCGTTACCCGTCAGAGCATTGGCAAAAGTATCGCCACCGATGGGTAATTGGCGACACGCCAGTAACCGACGATCACCAACCAACGTCACGCTGGTGGTGGTCGCGCCGATATCGACCAGCAAGGCCAGCTCATCGTCTTGCACCGGCGGTAAAACCACCGTGGCATTATAAATCGCTGCTTGCGCCGCGTGAATTGATTGCGGCGTAATACCAACCGCAGCCAAGCTCTTGAGCACATCGTGGGCGTGCGCCGGTTGGGTCAGAACGCAGCAATGAATGAGCTCGTCGCTTGCCAGCGGTACGGGAAAACTATCTGCTGCCAACTCGGTGGATTCGATGGCTTGCATCAACTCCAAACGCAAAAGACGCAACAAGCGATCTGGGGGCAGCGGAATCGTGCCCACGTATTTGACCAGCGTCACCAAATCGCCATGCGCTACACATGGAGAACGACCAAGCGGCACCTGGCGTTTTAGTTCTTCAATGACCGCGGCCAGCGGACGCGTTTCACCTTCGGCGTCACGTCGACGTACTTCACCAAAACCACTCACCGCAAATGCACGACCTTCACGTCGCAGCGCCACAGCGCGTACGGTGTGATGGCCAATATCCAAACCGACGAATGTGCGAGCCATTAGCGACGCCGTTCTCGACGCCACAAAGGACCAGCATCTTCGTCCTGTTTCGCTGCAGGATCTGGCTTAGTTGCTTCTGCCGCACTGTTCTTGGTTGCCGTGTCAATTTCATTTGGCAACAAAACACGGGCGGTGTCGCGTAAGCGCTGCGTTTCTTCGCCCTGTTTGGCGCCGTGTGGATCGATAATATGAGCGGTTAGAAAAATCATCAAATTACTACGAGTGCTCTTACTGCTGTCGCGACGAAAAAGGCTGCCAATCACCGGCACGCGAGACAATAATGGAACACCGGTTTTATTAGTTTGCTCTTTTTCCCGAGTTAAACCACCAAGGATGACTGTCCCGCCATTCTTGACGTGCAGAGCGGTCACTAACCTGCGAGTATCAAACTCTGGTGGTGACTGAACGTTATTCGTAATAGGAGCTTCGCCAGATGCTCCTCCTGAATTTGAGAAGGCGAAATTGGCGGGCGCTTTCGTCAGTTCACGTACCGTTGGTGTAACACTGAGCGTGATAATATCACTATTGCGCGCCACTGATGGACGCACCTTGAGGGAAATACCTTCATAGTCTTTCGTGAACTGCGGAACTAGCGTTGTTGATGAATAATTATAACCAGGGTTAATGACATTCCCGTTATTCGGCTGGTTTGGATAGGCCGGGGTATTATTGGTACCTGCACTTTGAAAACTGGAAACGTAGGAGATATCTTTTCGAACTTCGATAACGCCGACAGCATTGTTCAGCGTCAAGATCTTTGGTTCTGAAAGGGTGTCAGCCTTACCACTTTGTTCCAATGCAGAAATCTGCGCTTTAAATCGCAAGAAATCACTCGGCGCCACCAACACCTGTGCAAACATGCCGCCTGAAGCTGCCGGGGCGATGCCCGATATGTTTCCAAATGCAGAACCAAGGCTTGCACCGGGATCTGCTGCAGCTTGAGCTGCAGTAGGCGGATTTAAACCGGAATTTGGCGCGCCGACAAAGGTCTTTCCGCTTGACCCGCCACCAGCCCAATCCACGCCCAATTCCTTTGCCCCCGCATCGCTCACTTCGATAAAGCGCGCTTCAATCAGCACCTGTGTGCTTTCATAATCAAGCGCATGAAGCAGGCGTTTGACCTCCATGATTGTGTGAGGAGTCGAGCGAACATAAACGGTATTGGATTTCTTTTCAAAGTAGATTTTTCCGTCCGCAGGCCAGCCAACTACGATATCCGGAACCTTCTCTAAAAAACGCTCGAGGTCAGAGACAAACTCTTTTGCAGCGCCTCCCTGTTGCCCGCTCTTTGCGCCACCACCAGGAGCAAAGAGATTTGCGCCGCCAGCCTGTTGCGGCTGACCGTTCTGCCCGCCACCGCCACCTGCGCCACCACCCACGTCTTCGCCGAGTTGTGGTTCAGTGACTACGTCGGTTAAACCTGATGTGATACGAATGATCTCAGTAACCAAAACGTCACTGGTAGCACTCGATATAAATACGGTTCCTCCAGTATAATTATAACGGATATTGACCAGCTTAGAAATGGTAGAAAGCGCAGTCTCAATGGTTTCATTGACCAAATGAATGGTCAGTGTTTCCGTCCCCAAGGCGCTATCGAGTATTACATAGTTGATACCAGCGATAGCAAACAATGGCTGCAATACTTCACGGACTTGCGCACTTTTAGTCCCGTTCGTCGTACCGTCGTAAATCAAATCGACACGCTGGAGCATACGCTTCTGCACCGATGCACGATCAATTTCGGCAATGTCTTCGTCAAAGACGAAAATCGTACGCTTCGCTTTTGGCAGCTCACCTGGTAAGATCGAATCATCCGCAGCATCATTGATCGCATCCTCACGACGCAGCGCGCGATCTTTTAATAATTCACTCCGTTCACGTTCCACCATCTCGGTCAAAATACGAAACTTTAATTTCAAAGCTGCGGGATGATGCGGGTAATCTTTTAAAATCGCATTGCACACCATCGCCGCTTCCACGTAGCGTCGATTGTGAGCATAGTATTCCGCTACATCTAAACGCTTGGACACTGCAGAATCGGCACGTGACCGCGCGGCTTCATAGTCGGGATCACCAATCACCAACTCTCTCGCCTTCGCTTGTTCGCCAAGAATCGTGCGAATCTCATCTTCCATCGCCGCGATGCGAAATGACAGCAACGTTTGTTTTGCCAACGCGTCTTTCGGATTCGCCGAAACGTGTAATTCCAATAACGCGATGGCTTCTTCACGATGACCAGCTGCGGCGAGAACGTTGGCGCGGGTCACTTCGTCGGAAGGTAACGGTCCACCGACACCGCCTTCTTGGGTTCCTGATTCCACAGCCATTCCATGACCAGCCAGTCCAAGGATTGCTAACGTTGACACCATGGTAGCGACTAGGCCACGAATACGCTGAGGACGAGGATTGGTCATGCGATCTCCACGCGGGGACTTGCTGGGCAACCAAGTGAACATACATGATATTCCGCTGCAATCAAAATAGTTGCGGCAAAACCACCAAGGAAACGAGACATGGGCCACCATACTGGACTTTTTGAAGCACAGCGTTCACGAGGCGGGCGATTCATAGACTTTAATGGTTGGGATATGCCGGTGCAGTTCGCCGGTATTACTGCTGAACACCAAACGGTACGCACCGCTTGTGGAGTGTTCGATCTTGGACACATGGGCCGTTTGCAACTGCAAGGACCCAATGCGCTCGCACTGCTTGGACGCCAAGTTTGTCGCAGCCTTACCGATATGCGCCCAGGACAAGTACGATACGGCTTGGTCTTGGCCGATGACGGGACGGTCGAAGACGACGTGCTGGTCAGTCGTGAAGGGGAGGAATCATTTCATGTAGTCGTCAACGCGGGCAACTGCGAAAAAATTCTCACACGCTGGCAGGCTCTCGCAGGAAAATCGCTGACCGATTTAACCCGCACGCAAGCCATGATTGCCGTGCAGGGCCCAACGTCAGCGGCGTTGTTAGCGGGTTTAGGATTGGATGGACGACATCTGAAATATTACAGTTTCTACGATGGAATTTGGTCGGGTAATCCGGTGCGTTTGAGCCGCACCGGCTATACTGGCGAAGATGGCTTTGAGTGCTTTTTACCAAATACCATCGCCGAAAAATTCTATGAAGCGGTGGTGGCGGCTGGAGCGATTCCCTGCGGGCTTGGCTGTCGCGATACCTTACGACTCGAAGCTGGCATGCCGCTCTACGGACATGAGCTTGATCGCACGGTCACCCCGGTCGAAGCCGGCTTGAGTTTTGCGCTGAATAAAGCTGGTGGTTTTATCGGTGCTGAAGTCGTTATGCGCCAAGCAGCGCAAGGCACGAGCAAGAAGTTGGTCGGCCTGCGGATGAAAGACAAACGTGTCCCCCGTCAGGGCTATGCCGTCGTGCAGGGCGGCGCGCCGGTTGGTATCATCACCAGTGGCACGTTGTCGCCGACGCTGGGTTCAGCGATCGGCATGGCCTATGTGCCAACCGCGCTTTCGACCGTCGGCTCCATCGTGACCGTCGATGTGCGCGGCACGCCATGTGAAGCCGAAGTCGTTGCATTGCCATTTTACAAACGGGCAAAGAGCTGAAAAAACAGGTAAAATCAGCGAAAATACAAACATCCACCGCCACGTCCGTATGGACATGACGGTGGACGTTTTCATTCTGACTGCGATTTCAAACTGATTATTTATTCCCAATCTGCTCATAGCGCCAGATGACTTCCTGCGACAAACATGCGTAGGCGGTGCTCAGCAAACGTCCGGTGTCGCTGCCGTGGAATTGTGTTCCGGCATAATCCCAGCTGCCATTGAAGCAGGAATCATCGGTGCGCTGCGCCTTTGAGAGCAGGGTCGACACTGGCTCATTCCATTTATCCCAGCGCTCGCCACCGATCTGAAATATTGCCAGCGTATTGTAGTACAGGAAATACGTATTGGTCGGATAGGTGGTCGGATAATTTTGCTTCATGATGGAATTTGCCATGGTTTCCAACATCACGTCGCCTTTATGATGGCCAAGATACACTGCACATAATGCACCGACGCTAAAGAGATGTCCCGCGCCAGCACTGTTGCTTCCCGACTTGTCCGTGTTCGCGTCGTAGGTGTAGGGAAAGAACGACTCGCTCTTGTAGGGATCGAGAGTCTTCCATTCCGGATTGCTCGCTTTCCACGCGCGTTCGAGCCAAACTTTGGCCCCAGTCATTCCTGAACCCACTTGCAGCCCAGCGCCCAATGAGCTTTTCAGCGCCATCAAATTCCAACCGGTCACTGACGTATCATTGCGCGCGGCATTACCCTCCACGTAATCCCAGCCCAGTCCGGCATATGCTGGGTCATTGGCTTTCGGGTCTTTGGCCTGACGTGAAAGAATGATATTTACCGCTTTTTGCGCGGGTCCTTTGATGTGTTCATCGTTCGTCGTGCCCAGTGCTTCGGCCAGCGCCATGGTTGCCACCGCGTGTTCGTAATTCCGCTCGCCGAATAAACCCTCAGCACTTTGCTGCGCCAACAGCCATTCAATCGCCTTGGTCACGGTTGGACGATACTTGCTCGGCGTTTGATGATCATAACCCGCACCAAGGAAGCACATCAGCGCATAAGCCGTGCAGGCAATATCGGCATTGCCGGCTTGATTAACTCCAGGTTCGCACTTGGGCATGCCATCAAGACAGTTGGCCTGGTAATTATCGACGTCCCACATGCCGTTGGGACTTTGATGACGCTTGAACCAACGCAGCGCTGCTTCCGTAGAATTCGTCCGTGTCTGGCCCGTGCCGCTTATTTTCGACGCACGCCTTTTATCCCCGCCTTTACGCTTACTAAACATACCAGCGCCCTGGCTTCCTGCACCAATCGACATGAACACGCCTGTGCTTCCGGTCTGAACGTCGGCGACCGCCTGCGTGTCGCCTGGGCTTCCTTTATCGGGAAGATCTGCATCAGCGGTTGTTTCAACATCGGTAATTTCGACCAGAGTCACCGGTTTCGTTGTGTCGGTCTGTTCTTTGAGATCGATATGAACGTCAACTTTTTCATTGGTAAACTTGGTGGTTTTCTCTGGTTCAATTATCGTTTCCGCCTGACTTGGGACGCGCATGGGCGGCAGTTCGACTTCCTCTGGCGCTACCGTATAAATCAACGCTGCCATGGCAGCGACAATGGCAGCATGGGTTCCAATACTGATCAACCATGCAGGCACCGCGCCCTTCGCATCGTTTTCATTGGTCGAAGATTCGATCACTTCCGTTTCGACGATGATGGGATCCTGATCAGCGGGTTGATTGAGCGGTGCAGTCATGGGATGGTCCTTCATCGTGCTGGGTTGATGCACGATGAACGCGAGTATTTCGCCACAGTTCATCGATACTCTGACGCCATACGAGAATCACAAAAATGCGTGAACCTTCGTCAACGCGCCCGTTTGACCACGCTTCGATGAATGATTCGGGCGCTAACTTTTCGCCTGTGGTGATCGCTAGAATCGCACATCGCCACAGATCGCCGTCCAATAAGTCGTCGTCCAATAAGTCGTCGTCTAATAAGCGCTTACTCGTCGTCGTCGTCGCCCGCGCCCTTCATGTCTTTGCTTCCGCCCAATCGCCAACGCAGGTAGGCGTCGATAAACGGCTGAATATCACCGTCTAAAACTTGATAAGCCTGACTGGTTCCATGCCGCGTGCGCAGGTCTTTCACCATTTGGGTGGGCTGCAAAAAGTAACTGCGAATCTGATGGCCCCAGCCAATGGTGCCGCGCTCGCCTTTCAAATCTTTTAATTCGTCAAGGCGTTCCATATCTTTGAGCTGCTGTAATTTCGCGCCCAACATTTTCATCGCGCGGTTTTTATTTTGCACCTGACTGCGTTCGTTCTGACACGCGACGAACAGACCCGTGGGAACGTGCGTTATACGAACTGCCGAGTCGGTTTTATTAACGTGCTGACCACCAGCGCCCGACGCACGATACGTGTCGATACGCAATTCTTTCTCATCAATTTTGATGTCGGCGACCTCGTCCATTTCAGGCGTAATTTCAACCGCCGCAAAACTGGTTTGCCGTTTGCCGTCAGCATTGAACGGACTCATGCGCACTAAGCGGTGAGTGCCCATTTCTGATTTCAACTGACCGTAAGCATTTGGTCCTTTGATCGATAAGGTGCAATTTTTCAGCCCGGCTTCATCGCCAGGCAACATGTCGACCACTTCCATTTGATAGCCCGCGCGTTGGCAATATTGACTGTACATGCGAAACAGCATTCCGGCCCAGTCGCACGCTTCCGTGCCGCCAGCGCCGGGTTTGATGTACATGAAAATATTCGAACGGTCGTATTTCCCTGACAGCGCCAAGCTCAATTCTAAGCGCTCGTAGCGAGCGGCCAGACGTTCGGTCTCGGCGGAAATTTCATTGATGCCGGTTTCGTCTTTGTCGGCCTCAGACATCTCCAACAATTCAAGACTGTCGATCACCGCCTGATTCAATTCGACATACGGATCGACTACGGTTTTTACTGCTTTCAGCGCCACAACCATCTGCTGTGCCTGGGCTTGATCGTTCCAAAATGAAGGATCGCCCATGCGCATTTCGTAGCGCGTGATCTCCTCCTGCTTGGAGGCGAGTTGCATGATTTTGGCGAACTCATCGAGCTTACGCTTGAGTCCCAACAGCCGATCGCGGCATTCGCCCACAGTAGCCCCCTCCCAGGAGTGTCGCGGCAGTGTGGTGGTGGTGCGCCTCTGACAAGCCAGACGCCGCCGCGCCATGGCGTGCGCGAACTTCGGATCTATGGTGCCTCGCGCGGAGGACAGCGTGCAAGCAGGCGACGGACGATTAGTGATGCGGGTTCTGGCGCAGGGTTGGCGCTACCGTTGGATGATTATTTTGTCACTCATCGGATCGGTTGGCAGCGGCGCCTTGATGGCCTATTTGCTGACCCAATTACAGCCGCTGTTTTCCTTTATGGGACAAGCGAGCCAAGCGGGTGCGGAACTTGGTGCCGCCGACGTTACTCAGGTCACCAAGGCCACCGGCAATCTGACCGATCTTGGCTTAAAACTGCTGCTTTTAGCGCCTTTAGCCGCGATCGCTGCATATCTGGCGTGGTGGGCAGGCCAATGGGTAGCCAATCGCACGATGCAAGATTTGCGTGGCAAAGTATTGGGCCATTTGGTGCGGCTTGATCTGGCGTATCATCACACCCTCAGCCGGGGTGATATGCTGACGCGTTTGACCACGGATCTCAGCGGCGTTTTGCAGGTTCAGAAGTTGCTCTACGGCAAGCTTACCCAACGGCCATTAGAGTCCCTTGGCATCATGGCTTTGGTGATGTACACCGATTGGCGACTGGGCGTCGGCATCCTGGCGATCATTATTCCGGTGATTCTTTTATTGGTGCCCTTGGTTCGACGCACGCGCACGCGCAGCCAACGAGCACGCGAAACTCTGGTCGCCAATTTCAGTGTGGTCGAACAAATCACCGCTGGAATCAAAGTCATCAAAGCCATGGGATCAACCGAGCGCGAACACCAGCGCTACGCCAAACACAATCATCAGCTGTTCAACGACAACATGCGCGTGGCCCGCTCACGCGCACAATCGGACGCGATTACCGCAGGAGCGATTTTCGCCATTGCTGGCCTGGGAATGGTAGTCGCCGACTGGATTATTGGCCATCACTGGTTGAAGCCTGGATTGTTAATTCTCGGACTCGGCGCCTTGGCTCGTTTGATTACCGCTGTGCGCGAAGTCATCCGCACCTGGGGTGATATGCAGGAACAACTGCCCTCGGTCGATCGCGTGTACCTGTTGCTCGAACAACGCAGCGCGATTGCCGACCGCCCTGGTTCGCATCCATGTTCTGCACCACGTTCGCTCATCCGGCTCGAAAAAGTCACGTTCAGCTATCAAGCCAACGCAGAGGCCGTGCTGCGCAGCGTCGATCTTGACATTACCGTCGGAAAAACCGTTGCTTTAGTCGGCCCCTCTGGCGCTGGTAAATCGACCTTACTCGATTTGCTACCACGTTTCCACGATGTCAGCAGCGGACGCATTACCATCGACGGAGTTGATCTGCGTGATTTCCAAGTCGATTCGCTCAGTCGCCACTTTGCTATCGTCCAACAAGATAGTTTCCTGTTCAACGACACCATTTATTCCAACATCAGCTATGGTCGTCCTGAAGCCACCAAGGACGAGATTGAAACCGCCGCCAAGCGAGCGCACATCCACGATGCGATTCTCTCACTCGAAGGCGGACAAGGTTACGACACCATCGTTGGCGACCGTGGCTCGCGTTTATCTGGCGGTCAGCGTCAACGTGTTGCCATCGCACGTGCGCTGTTACGCGACGCTCCCATTCTGTTGATGGACGAACCCACCAGCGCCCTGGATGCCGACAGCGAGCGCCACGTCCAAGCGGCCTTGGCCGAGCTGATGCGTGGACGCACGGTGGTGGTCGTCGCTCATCGCTTGGCCACCGTCCAACACGCCGATCGCATCTATGTCCTTGCTGGAGCCCTGACTCGCGACGGCCAAGAAGACCCACGACGGGGCACGGTGGTTGAATCCGGCACCCATTCGGAACTGATTACCCTGGGCGGGGATTACGCCGAACTAGTAAGTCTGCAGCAGCTGGCCCGGTAAGTATTCGGATTGATCTCAAGACTAACAAACAAATAGACACACACTTTATTTATCCTCTCTGCCCCACGAAAAGCCCTGATTTATCCGCGATCCACTCCCGCCTGACATGCTCTGCCAACTGTCGTCTCGTGTCGGTCGCCCCAAGGGCCGTGCCACAGAATCGTCAACCTTCGCCCATCACCGAACGCCAGCGATCTACGTAGCCGACATAAAGGACGAAGCCGTCATAAAGGATGGCTAATGTCCTTTATATCCCTCCAGCTGCTTCTTTTTCACCATCCTTTATATCCCTCCAGCTGCTTCTTTTTCACCATAATCGTTCCAACCCTCGCTTCCTAAAAATTCGGTCTATCAGCGAAAGCCACTTCATAATCACTGCGATGTTGTCAATGTCTTCATGTGGAATGAACGTGCTCGCCGGATTATTGTACAGTTCGGATACAGCGTAGCTAATCGTCGTCGGGTCTTTCTTGTCCTTTGAATAAGCGACAATTCGCAAAATATTCCCATCTATGCTCTTGTAGTCGACGTCTCTGCAAGACAGCAATGACTGTGTCGCCGCTTTTAGATCGTCTGACTCGTCCTTCGCCAATTCAGACGAAAACAGAATCATTCCAGAGCTTGGCTCAGTCGCGACTATTGTGCACTTTCCACCCTCATCCCGAGCAACGTACTCAATTCTGGGGATTAACTGCCCAGAAGGCCGCCACCGTACAATATCTTCCGAAAACGATACGCTGCAGCAGAACAGAAGCAGAAGCATAGCGAGAACAACCGGCGTCTGATGATGGCTCATTGGCTTCCTAATTCGTGATAGATGGTTCTGACGCCAGGGGCTCGAATAAATTAAATCTCTCTGGCTTTACCTCCAGAACGGCGGCGCCTCGAATTCACCGTAGCTCCGATGCGTCTGAAGAGGACGACGATCTTCGCGATCCTGCACACGAGCAGCTTCTTCCGCAGCACGCTCGTAAGGATTATCCCAGTACTCGTCTCCACCCTGACGAGCGGCGTCCCTGCCCGCATCTTTATATGCCTGCACATAGTCAGAGGCACCTTGTTCTGCCAGTTGCTTCGCCATAGACTTGAGATTGTCCTCACAGGGCTTCTTCCCCAATTTGTACGGAGGATTGCCGCACTCGCCACAGGGAATCTGATGCAACTCCCTCACTCGCGCCCTGATGTGGCGCAGCATCTGCTGAACGTGCTCTTCTTCATGTGCTATCGTATGCGACAAGGTAACATTAGTGGCATTATGAGCACGTCTATCGACGGTGACCGTGAAGAAAATGTCCATTTCCACGGTATCAGGACACCACATAACTGGGCAGTTTTTGGTTAAGCCACAAGCCTCCGATACACACTCAGCCTTAGTGACAACGACCCTGATTTTATCCGCCGTTTGGCCCAACGCACCTTTAAGTGGACCATTGATAGGATTCGAATGTTGATTAACGTTGATGGTTATGTCGCCGAAAGGATCGGCGCGAAACGGCACGAAGTACGCCGAATACAGAGATAAACCATTTACATATTCGCGCCAATCGCGTCCGATAAACCTTCCCAACGTCCCCGAATAATACCGCGACCTAAAGTACCACAGCCCAGTTTCCTTATCGAGGTATCGTCCCGTGAATCCGATCTGATTCCCATACGCCGATGTCGTCGCAACACCATCATCAGCCGTTCCCCACGTATTATCCGCACCCTTGGTGACGATCTGCCGCTGGCCATAGGTATCGTATCGGTACCTCTCCACCACGCCGCCCGCCTGATTGGTCAGCGCTGCGACTGAATAGAGATGATTCGCATGCACATAAAACCGCTGCCCCCCACTCAACCGATAA
>JAYVSL010000026.1:0-13989 GCA_043775355.1 Planctomycetota bacterium | reverse complement strand
GCAGGAAAATCGCGGGCTGGGACCATAATTACCTCATCCAGCTCCTCGCCAGAATAGCCACGCCCGTGTCACACGAGGGGTAATGCAATTGCCCTGTGGTGCGAGGAGCCCCAAAACCGACCCCCCGTGTGGTCCGCGTGTGGTGCGACGACCCTATAAATCAATCCCCGACGATTCCCCGAGCCGTTCTTTGAAATCTTAAACATGAAGCGATAACAAAATGTCCGTCTGCCACCCCCAGAAATTGGTGGCGACGGTCAAATTTTTATGGTCACGAAACGGAACCTCTGCGCCGATCCATTACGGACGGCGCTGACATCGCGTAGGAAGGGAAACATAAAGGACATACACATATTATCTTATGCCAATATGCGCATGCCCTTTACGTTGTCTATCATTTTTGTTGCTCTTTCGACTCGGTAGGCAGACAGGTGTCCTCATTTCGCATTCGCTAAAAGACTGAAAAAACATAAAACCAAAGAATAAAGACACATCACCGGTCGCTCAACATCGCACTTGCAAATGGCCTCAGAGATGTCTTTTAGTTTTCATCGGTTGCAAGCTGGCATCATGCTTCACCCCGCAGCAACGCTGCGGAAGGCACCCGCATCACGGACACCATCAGCCATCAAACACGATGCCCAACCTCGCGGCTGGGCATCGTGAACTGCTCCGCAGTCTGGCCTCCGAACGGCGCTCAACACCAGCACCACCTGGGTATCTCTCTCCGATCGGCACACATGCATGCTAACCAAATCACCGTGAAAATCGACACACCGTTTCAAGATCGTTAACCAAGACTCCACGATTGCGGGGGACATCACCTCTGGATCGGACTCGACATGGTCCGTCACTTCGTCACCGCCCTCGCCGCACAAGCCGACATCAACGAACGAGGCAGGCGATGACGAGGGACTTATGGGTAATGAGCTGCACTAAAGTGCCGGGCTATTTTCATGGCGTCCCGCTGGGACGCGAGAACACGCGACAAAACGCGAGAACGGGTCAGCCATAAATCCGGAAACATTTTCACCACGGATGACGGGAATCCAAGAACCTTAGTCGATTCAGTGAGATCGAATCTCAATCGTCAATCGAGGTGAATACCTTCCAGCGCGAGCAAAGTGCGCTTGCACGGCAAACCCAAACCAAAACCACCAATGCCGGTGCTCGCGACGACGCGATGACATGGGACGATCACGGGTATGGGATTGCGTCCGACGGCTCCGCCGACGGCGCGTGCGGCATTTGGTGATCCTGCTTTTGCCGCGAGTTGTCCATAGGTGAGTAATTTGCCAGCGGGGATCATTAAAAGAGTGAGCAGAACACGTTCAGTGAAGAGCGGCAGATGCCGCAAGTCGAGTGCGACATTGAAAGACCTACGCGAGCCTTCCGTATACGCACGTAGCTCAGCGAGGGCCTGTTCGATGAAGGGGTGCTTTGCGCGTTTGATTTGAAAGCCCGCTGCCTCCCAAGGGTGCAAGTGGAGGTCATGATCATTCCATTTGGGTAAGGCGAGGGCGCATATTCCCAGATCGGTTGCCGCGACTTCTATTCGCCCAAGCCGTGGGATGTTGCCAGAGCCCAAAGAGATCTTCGCTTGTCCGCTGTCCGCTGTCCGCTGTCCGATGTCTTTTGCCATCATGGATGCAATGGTGGTGCTAGACATCAAAAGAAAATCCAAAGATGTCCGATGTCCGATGTCCGATGTCCGATGTCTTTTGGCGCCACCAGTTCAAATTTTGAAAAAAATTCCCAAAATCCACGACAGATGCCGCAGAAAAGACATCGGACATCGGACATCGGACATCGGACATAAGGCTTGAATGCTGTATCTCCGACAGCGAGAGTGCGCGTAATGACAACCCGGTCGTTCTGGCTATTCGGTATCGTTGGGCAGGCGCTGGTGCGTTTGGTTCTTGGTACCATGGCTGTTGTTGGTGTCGCTATTTGGGCCAGCTACGAATTCACCGTTTCATCACATCGTCACGATCAATTGCAAAATCTGACTCGCTGGAACGATGACCGCACGGCTCGTGAAACAGCGGTTATTGATCGCGTCGAGCGCCAAGTGCGGGAAGCCCGACGTTTGCTGCAAGTTCATTTGGAAAGGCCGGCGTCAACGAAACCACCGATCCCATTACTTGAGGATGGTTCACGGCGTCAATTTTCGCAGGATATAATGTCACCGTGGGCAGTCTTCATCAACACCACGGCGAGTACGGATCGTGCACAGCTTGAGGCGGCTTTGGTTGCGCGAGAAATGATGGTTGAATTGGCACCGACTCTGGCTGAATACCCAGCAAATTTAACCATCGCCATGAAGGGGAAATGGTTTGCTGGTTGGGGCACCGATCAGATGAGTTTAGCTCGTGATGTTCTGCCGATTGATCCGGTGATGTTACCCGCCGAAGTGGCTAGCTTGACTGGTGAGCGGGTCGTTTCGTGGTCAGAAGCATTTTGGGAACCAATCACGGATCGTTGGCAAATCGCAGCAACGATGTCCTTGGAATCAGCAACTCTTGGACGAATTGCCATTACGCAAATGCTGCCGATCGATGATTTGTTAAAGCGAGCGACCGACCGTCAGGCATCTGGCGGTGAAACGCTGGTGTATAATCGCGCGGGACGATTATTGGCGGGCACTGACTTGCAGGAACGAATCGAGGAATCGAATCGCCGGAGCGTAAGTCTCACATTAAGCAATAGTGGCGACCTTCGTCTGGTTCACTTGCAATCGACGATCGATGCTCAGGGAACACCGAGTCAACTCGTTGATAATCCTGATGGCAGTGGTTGGTATCTAGTTTCACGTATGCCGGGACCGGGATGGACAGAGGTGACTTTTCAGCCTTTTGTTCAACTTGATGGACGTGCACGCACCACGGCAGGATGGATTCTTTTCGTGGGTTTATCCGTGATTATTGCGCAATCATTGCTGTTGGTGACGGTGCTGCGCAGTCGGGTTGCCCGACCATTAGCGCGTCTTACCCAAGCGTCTTTGAATTTGACTGACGATCGCGGGGTTGTTCCAACTTTGGATACCTATCGACAGGATGAGGTCGGCGAATTGTCGCGCAGCTTCGTTGTCATGGTGGACGCAGTTGCGGCACGCGAGGTCGATTTACGCCAGGCCAATATCGCGTTACGTGAGCGTGAAGAATTGGCGCGGGCATTGGTTGATAGCGCGGCGGACGCGGTGGTGCTCTTTGGCGATGGCCTTATCACGGAAGCAAATCCGACGGCGGAAGCATTGTTTGCTGCCGGGTCACAGTCTTTAGTTGGTAAGAATGCGTACGATCTATTGGCGGTTAATTTGCAGGACGTTGGAAGTGCTGCGACCAGGGATTCATGGGATAAGCGGCTGGTTCGGACGCATGATGGACAAACACAACATTTCCCGGTGTTGATGCAGCGTTTTGATAAGACGACTTTCGAGGCGGAAGTTGGCTTGGCGCGGGTTCATCTTCCTGGACAAAGACGCCTGCTCGCGGTGATTCGCGATGTGTCTGCTCGCAATCAATTGGAACGTCAATTACGTCAGTCGCAAAAATTAGAATCACTGGGTCAGCTCGCTGGAGGCATCGCGCATGACTTCAACAATATGCTGGCCGGCATCATGGGGGCAGCTGAATTGTTAGAGCGTCAAGTACAGGAAGCAGAACGGCCGCGCAAATTACTGAAAATAATTCTGACGACGTGTGATCGTGCAGCGGGATTAACTCGTAAATTACTGACGTTTGCTCGCAAGGGACAAGCTCAGCGCCAATTGGTGAATGTTCATCAGGTCATCAGTGATACCATCGGCATGCTGGAAGTGAGTTTGAATCACAGCATTACGGTGACGGTCGATCTTGCTGCTTTAAACTATGAGATCCTTGGTGATCCTACCGATCTTCAAAATGCCATTTTAAATCTTGCGCTCAATGCACGTGACGCGATGCCCAATGGCGGACAATTGCGATTCATAACTCGTACACGTGATATGGGGCCGCAGAACGACGGCGGCGTTGTTATTCCGCTTACGCCTGGGCAATATTTGGAATTAACAGTATCTGACACCGGTATGGGAATTTCTTCGGCGGTTCGCGCGAAGATGTTTGAACCTTTCTTCACCACCAAACCCGTAGGTAAGGGTACAGGCTTGGGGTTAGCCGCTGTTTACGGCATGGTGCTTGATCATCACGGATCAATGCGGGTAGATAGCGAAGAGGGCAAGGGTACTCATTTCGTTTTATATTTGCCTTTGGCCGTCGATGGAAAAGTCGAAGAAAGAGAAGCCGCGCCAGCGGTTCCACAGGAAATTAAAACTCCGAACAAGCGTGGTGTCGTCATGTTGGTTGATGACGAAGAGCTGGTGCGTTCGGTTGCCATAGGTTTTCTTGAGGAAATTGGCTGGCAAGTGGTGGAAGCAGGTGAAGGTATAAAAGCATTAGAGCTTTATCGCGAGCAGTGGCGACGAATTGATGTGGTCATACTCGACATGGAGATGCCTGGTCAGCGTGGTATTGATGTGCTGCGAGAGATGAAGCGAATGAATTCCAATGTAGTAGCTATTTTATGTAGTGGGTATGTGCGCGATCGCTCGGTAGAACAGCTGGCTGCTGATGGCTTTCTTGCTCAGCTGAGTAAACCGTATCGCATGGCAGATCTTGAGCGTGTGCTTAATGACGTGACCGTGAAAAAAGTTGAGGGTCGTCAATGAACGGCATGCGAATTCATCTGGCGCTATCACTTGCACTGTCGGTCGTGTTGCCGTTTGGTTACGGAATCGCCATGGGTGCTGAATCGATCAATGCTGAATCAATTAAGTCAGATTTGCGTGATCAAAAGCCAATGGCTCATGATCAGTCGTTTATCGATTCCCTCAATCTCGAAACCCATGGCTTTGTCAGCTTCGGTTACCTAAATACGGTGCGCAATAATTGGATGGGGTCGACAACGGATGGAACAAGTGAGTTCTGGGAAGCGGCCGCTAATGTTATTGCCCGTCCGATGGATCGTTTGCGTCTGGGAGCGCAGTTGTTTGCTCGTGATCTGGTTAATTACGATAATGGGAAGGTGGCCGTTGATTGGGCCTATGCAGATTATCGCTTTGATGATGCGATTGGCGTTCAGGTTGGCCGCTTCAAATTGCCACTTGGACTTTATAATGAGTCTCTTGATGTGGATGCGGCGCGAACGGAAATATTTCTTCCGCCTTCGGTGTACGCTTTGCGAAGCCGTGATTTTTATGTTTCGACGGATGGCGCCAAGATTTACGGCATTATGAATATGAATGGGGGCGGATCATTAGAATATGCTGCGTATGTGGGCGCGAAAAAGTATGATTTAGAGGCTGGTTTTTCTGCCTATGTAAGCGAGTCACTTGGGGTCAGTAAACTTTCGCGGTTAGATCTTAACTATCTTACGGGAGGAATGCTCCATTGGTCGACTCCGATTGATGGTTTTGCAGTGAGATTAAGCGGAGCGTATTTGGACGGCCTTGTTATTGAAGCGGACACGCTGTTTGGTCGTTTGCAAACCAACGCAGACTATTATTTGGGTTACCTTTCTCTGCTTTACGAACTTCCTCATGTTACTTTGGCAACTGAATATCAGCTGATCCATGGGCGCGGAGAAACTCTTATTGGTGGAGTGCCCTTTCAAGCATTGGTCGACAATACCGAAGGTGCCTATGTGAGTGCAACGTGGCATGCCGCATCGTGGTGGGAAGGCTATGCCGCTTTAGAGGGTTCTTGGGCAGACGCAAAAAACCGTTCTGAGAAATACGCCTATACCGGTGTTCTCGCGCTGAATGTGATGCCTTTGCGAAACTGGTCGTTGAAGGCTGAAGTTCGCGGCATTCGTGGTGTCATGGGAGTAAATCCGTCGGACAACCGTGAAGGTGTCGCCGATCGCTGGGCGGTTTTTGCGTTGAAGACCACGGTGGATTTCTAATGAACTGGATCCGTGCCATTTGGTTGTTTGCCATGACGGCTGCTTGCTTGAACGCGGCGGTAGTAGTGGTGAATCGTGAGGTTACTGACGCAAATATTACTGAAGAACGTGTGCGTGATTTCTTGTTGGGCCGAAGTACCAGCTGGAGTTCTGGCGATCCGGTCGTCATTATTCTCTGTACTGATATTGGGGGCGAAAATGCCGTATCCGAAGTCACCGGACGTTCCGTGAGTTTGCTTCAGCGGGCATGGAAACGCTTGGTTTTCTCTGGTACTGGCGCCATGCCATTGCAGGCAGAATCGGTCGCGGCAGCGCTGATTATGGTTGCTAAACATCCTGGAGCGATGGTTATTCTGAATGAAGCACCCATTACCGATGGCTGTC
Organism: Planctomycetota bacterium; assembly: GCA_043775355.1. Classification (GTDB taxonomy): domain Bacteria; phylum Planctomycetota; class UBA11346; order UBA11346; family UBA11346; genus BOG-1363. The sequence goes on along the minus strand of JAYVSL010000026.1, from coordinate 7,665 downwards.
GGATCATCCCGTTATCGCCAACGAAAATGCCGATCAGTGAGTAATGGACGCAAGTCAGCGAGCAGGTTTTAAATTGGGCCAATTTACCTTAGCTTTTTCCAAGTAACTCACGCGGCGGTGGCGGCGACCAAACGCGTAGTACATGTCGCATCCAATGCGAGAGCACCTTGGTGCGAAAATATTGTTCGTGATCCCATTCGACCCGCGCCATTTCTAGGAGGTCGTTGGCTAAATCTTGGCGGTTGGATTGCGCGGCGAACGCGGCGGCGTCGACATATTCTTGTATATTTCGCCGCTCAATCCAACCCGCGCCGTACATCGGGCAGTACCAGCCGGTGAGATGGCAAAACAGCGACAGCGTACGGCCGATACAAGTAAAAACAAATTCACGCAGTGGCGATGGCGCGCCACCGAGCTCGCTGAGCATTTCCCCCACGCGTGCGCGGTGGTCGACTTCTTCTTGGCCAATGCGGGCAATAGCATCACGTTCTTCAGGGTTACGTACGGAGCGGGAATGTCCGACGTACGCCAATGCCGCTGCACGTTCTCCGGCATGCGCCGCTCGCAGCACGCCAATCAGTTTTTCTTTGGCCGTGTTCACACGACTCCGATTAGGCTAACGTTATAAACAGCAACACCGCGTGATTGAACGCGGTGTTGCTCGTCGCAAAGAACTTTCAACCGTACCGAACGCTCCGGTTTTTTTTATAAGGAAACCTTGTATGCTCGGTTTGGTTTCACTACGAGTTTGATCTCCTCCACCACGCTGGCCGGAACCGGATCGTCGAGGGTCAGAATAACTAAGGCGTCGCCGCGACCGTCGATACGACTCACTTCCATGCGCGCGATATTGATGCGATTTTCGCCCAGAATTGAGCCGTATTTTCCGACCATGCCTGGACGATCTGGGTATTCCATGACCAACAGGTGGCCACCAATCGGCAGATCGATGGAATAATCATTGTAACGCACGACGCGCAGGACGCCGTTCACTAAACTGCCGCCGATAACGTGCTCGCCTTTGCTGGTGACAGCCTTAATCGTGAGTTGTTCAATTGGACCACCGAGCACGCCTTTGCTCTGCTCGCTCGATGAGCTGATCAACGTAATGCCGCGATCTTTGGCGATTTTTGCGACGGTGACAAAGTTGACGATCTGGTCGCTGATTTTGGCGAGAGCACCTTTGAGTGCGGCCGTTGCCAAGGGTTTGGTATCGTACTTGGCGAGTTCGCCGCGTGCGATGACTTCCAGGCCCTTGAGTGGATCATCAAGGGTCTGCACCACGGCTGCGCCAAGCGATTCGGCCGCTGCCAAATAGCCATCAATTGCTGGGTCGACGCGCAATTGCACGTTGACGGCATTGATGATTTTTCCGGTAGCAAAAAACGCATTGAATTGGTTAGCAATATCGACGGATACTTTCACCTGAGCTTCTTCGGTGCTGGCTCCCAAATGGGGAGTGATGATGCAATTCAACGCGCCGCCTTTGACATATTCGAATAACGGAGCGCCAGCAGGTTGCGGTTCTTCAGCGAACACGTCGATCGCTGCACCAGCGATCGTACCTGCTTTAAGCGCTTCCACGAGGGCCGCTTCATCGATGATGCCGCCGCGCGCAACGTTGACGATGCGCGCACTCTTTTTCATTTTCTTCAGACGCTCAGCATTAATCAAATTGCGCGTTTGCTCAGTCAGCGGAGTGTGCAGGGTAACGAAATCGGCGCGCTCCAAGAGTTGATCGAGGTTGACGGATTCGATGCGTAACTCTTTAGCTACTTCAGGACTCAAGAACGGATCATACGCGATGACATTCATGCCGGCAGCTTGCAGGACAAAGGCCACGTGTTTGCCGATTTTTCCCAGGCCGACGATGCCGAGGGTTTTTCCATCCAACTCGACGCCGGTGAACGATTTTTTATCCCACTCACCTTTGTGCGCGAGTTTGCCGTGCGCTTGTGGGCTCAGGCGTGAAACGGCGAAGACCAAACCGATGGTGTGTTCGGCAGCCGAAACGATGTTGCCGAGCGGAGCGTTCATCACGATCACGCCAGCGCCCGTAGCGTTGGGCAGATCGACGTTATCGACGCCCACACCTGCGCGCCCGACAATCTTCAGGCGTGGCGCACCGGCCTTGATCACCGCTTCATTGACCTGGGTCGCCGAGCGCACGACTAAACCGTCATACTGGCCAATGGTGCGCAGGAGTTCATCGACGGAGATCTTTTTGATGTCGACGGTATGCCCCGCTTGTTTGAGGAGGTCGATGCCTTCGACAGCCATGCCGTCGGTGACGATGATGTGAGCCATGTGAACTCCCTGGAAAGTCGTGAACGAAGATGCGCGACGACGCTCAGATCTTCCTCAGTGATGTCAAACAAATGAGGGGGCTTTTGCCTCATGTTGTGCATTGATTAGCTTCTTATCGATGTTGAATTAGCATTCATGTGACCATTTATCCCTATGAAGTCAGTCGATGTAGATGGGTTTGTAAATACCTATTGCCCATCACGTGGTGCCAGGGACAAGCCCCGCCCCGGTCACCATTTCGGTAAAAATAACGTTGTGCCACAGACCTACGAAATTCGTGATCCCATCCATCGCACCATCCTTATCACCGAGGATGAACGGCGGGTTTTAGATCATCCGTGGATTCAACGGCTGCGACATATTCGCCAACTTGGTTTCGTTAGTTTGGTCTATCCGGGTGCCGTTCATGATCGCTTTCAACATTCGTTGGGCGTCATGCATTTAGCGGCTGAGCGCTTTCGCCGTTTAGTCGACGCCAAACCCAAAGCGATGAACGGCTTTGCCCAAGCGGATTTTGATTATGGATATCATGTCCTGCGCTTTGCCGGTTTGCTGCATGACGCTGGTCACGCCCCGTTCAGCCATACGGCTGAACATTATTTGCCGTCAGTCGAACATGTTCGTTTACCAGAGCCGTGGTATCGCGACGGTCAGATGCCGGCTGAACGTCAAGCGCGTCACGAGGATTTATCATTAGCCATCATCCATGGTTTGGTCGGCGAAGGTGTGATCGCCGAGGATCTGGCGCGTGATGTCGCGGCGGTGTTGTCACCCACCATTCGTCGCAGCCCGCGCTTAGCGAATCTTGGCACGCTCGTAACTATTCTGCGTGCATTGGTCAGCGGTGAAATCGACGCGGATCGTGGCGATTATTTGTTGCGCGACAGTCATTTCCTAGGTGTCAGTTATGGTCTTTACGATCTGCCTCGTTTGACCGCATGTGAAACCATCTTGCAAGGTCCCGATGGCCCAGAATTGGGACTGGATGTGCATGGCGTCCATGCGCTTGAAGGCCTGTTACTGGCTCGTTATCACATGTTTCTGCAAGTGTATTTCCATAAGACGCCGCCCGCGTTTGAGTATTATCTTGAGCGCGCCATTGCTGAAGGCGAAGTAGAATTCTCGCTCAGTCGCGGCCTCGCTGACTTAGTCGAACTGCGCGATGACTCCGTGACGAATCGACTGCATCAAGCGCGCGCCAAAGGCTTGCCGTGGAGCCGACGTATTCTTGATCGTGAACCAGCTAAGCTGGTTTTGCGTGAACGCATTGGCGCCGAATCGCAGGAAAATTTCCTCGCGGCTGAATTGGTTGGTTCGTTAAAGCAAGCCGGCTGTCATGTTTTCACCCGTCATTCACGTCAACAATTCACCGGTATTGTCGGCGCAGGCGCAGCAGCCACCGGCACGCGCTTGCTGTGCGAACGTCGCGTCCTGGGACGTTCGTTGGTTGAGCCAGTAACCAATCATTCAGAATTACTTGCGGCCTTTAATAAACCGATCGATCTCAATCACACCTATGTTCTGCGCGCCGACGTTGAGAAAGCGACCGCAGTGATGGAGCGACTGCAGGCGTGGGCATAATGTCTTTCCTATGTCCGATGTCCGATGTCCGATGTCCGATGTCGTGGGACCATGGCGTTTATCGTAGTTAGCACGCGCAACGCGAGAGCAGAGAAGACATCGGACATCGGACATCAGACATCGGACATAGAAAAAATGAATATCCTCATTCTTGGCTGTGGCGTTATTGGCGGATTAACTGGGCGTCTGCTCGCGGACGCTGGACATCAGGTCATTGGCGTGCGACGTAGTGCGCGCCCGGATCAGTCGCTGGGATTCCCGGTGGTGACTGGTGATATTACCGATTCAGCGTTGTATCTCTCGATGATTTCGGCCATGACCTCTATCGATGCGGTTTTATTGGCCGCCAATCCTGGCGTGCGGCGTGGACAGGATAATGGGCTGGATACGGCAGCGAATCTGGTGCGGTGGAATATGGATGGAGCGCGGATGGTTTACACGGGGACGACCTCGGTCTATGGCGATGCCGGCGGTGCTGGGGTTGATGAAGACGGACCGTTGGACGACAATCCTGAAGCCAAGCGTTTGCTAGAGATTGAGCGAGCCGTGCTCACAGTCACCAATTCATTGATCTTGCGCGCAACGGCTTTGATCGGGCCAACCCGAACGTTTGCTCGTGAACGGTTAAAGGCCGCTTCAATAACTGGGAAACCATGTGTGGTCAAAGGTGATCTTGAACGCCCGTTCAGTTATCTTCATGAACAAGATTTAGCGGAATTGTGTGTCGCAGCGCTCGGTGGAGCATTTGGCGAGGGCGTACTGAATGCTGCGTCGCTTGAGCGTCTCACGGTTCGCGGTTACTATGAAGAGCTGGCGCGTATATCTGGCGTGGAATGCCATTTGGAGTCAGATGGTTCGGTGGTTCCGTCGCGTTGGATTGATCCAGGAAAATTACTGCAGTTCTGTCCACAACGAGTGTGGCGAAATATTCACGAGTAATGATTGGTCAGCTTCACTGGCTCAGTGAGGCATGGTCGAGGGCGTTGAGGAACCCGTGGTGGCAGTGCGGTTCGTTTTCGCTCGACGCGATGTCAGCAACAACACCGATGGCAAGGCGAGCAATACCAAAATCGTTGATGAGCAAAGTCCTCCCATGACCGCGATGGCGAGGGGGGCGCGCAGTTCAACCGCTTCGCCGGCGCTGATGGACGGTGGCCAATCCCAATGGACTGACCAACCGATGGCCATGGGCAAGAGTCCCAGCACCGAGGTTGCGGTGGTCATGATGATGGGACGTAAGCGTTCGCGTCCGGCTTTGGCGATGGCTTCTCGTGGTGATAGTCCTTGATCGCGACGCAGATTGGCGGTGGTTACCAAAACAATGGCGTTGGCCACGGCGACGCCAACGAGCATGACCAAGCCGATTCCGCTCATCGCGTCAAGACCGTGACCGAAGAACCATAATGCTGGAAACGCGCCAGCAGCGGCCATTGGTACTGCGAGAATGACCAAGAGTGGTTGCGATAAACTTTCAAATTGCACGGCCATGACGACCAGCACTAAAAAGACTGATAACGCCAGCATTCCAGCCATGGCGTTCATTCCTTCTTTGGTGACGACTTCCACATCGCTGCCGACCACGTCATAGCGCACAGGAAGTGGTGAGGTGCGTTGCAAATCGGCAAGAATTTTTGCCGGAGTGGTGCCGATAGGAACAGCAGCAGCGGTCAGCGTGGCAACGCGGCTGCCGTTGTGACGAATAATTAAGCCATCGCCTGGTTGACGCGTCACGGTGGCAATCGCCGACAATAACACCGGTTTTTGCGCGGTGCCGACATTCAATTGTTCCAGAGCTGATGGATCGGCATCGCGCAGTGGGCCGCGAATACGAATGGGTAGAGTTCTGGTGGAAACTTGATTAAGATTAAAGCGAGGAATAAATCCCGGCACATCGCGTAGTTCGGCGGCTCCAGCAAGCGCCGTCTGAACCTGTTCAAGCGTCAGGCCAGCTTCTAACAATCTGCCGGTGTCGGGTACGACTAACACTTCATCGGTCGATGCGGTGGCAGAGGTGGTCACCCCACGGCACGAAGCGACACGTAATCGTGCAGCGTAATCCAGGGCGAGTGTGCGCAGGGTCTCGGGGTCGGGACCGCGAATAGCAACGTCCAAAGCGTTGTGACTACCCATTCCAAGATCGACCAACGGAGGCACGGTGGCGCTGGCACTGACAGCGCCAATTTCCATGGCGTGACGCTCAAGATTGCTGAGAAAAGCGCGCTCTTCTGTGCTATTGGCCGCCCGTTGATCAATGGTCAGTACCATCTGCAATTCATGGTCTTGGCGTTTGGTCAATCCTGGTGCGTAACGACTGTCTTCGCCGCAGATGGCCACCGCATGAATATCGGCGCGATCTCGTCGTAAATCAGCCATAAATCCTGCGGCCCAGTTTGCGCTATCTTGGACACTATGACCACGCGGTAGTTCAATGTTGAGGGTGAAACGCGATGACAGGCTTGGCGGCATCAGGCGCGTTGGCAACAGGGGAACAAAAGCCGTACCGATGATCAGTGCGGCAATAAATCCGAGCAATCCAAGGCTTGGGCGAGCGAGCACGAGATCTAAAAGTATTCCATAGACGTGTTCGATGGTAGATAAAACTCCACGAATGAGTCGATCAATGAGGCGAATGGGCAAACCAAAAATGACACCGATAAGCCATGCTGTCAGACGTAAGAGTTTGATCACCACCCGCAGAGGAATGATCACGAGCCAAAAAATAAAGAGCGGGAGGAGCCAGATCCAGAATGGCATCGTTTGACCATCTGCACTGATCATTGGCCACAGCCATGACGTTCGTGTTCCGTTACTTTTGGATTGCGGTAGTGCGAGGAGGGTTGGCACCAGCGCAAGGCCGACGGCAAGGCTAACAATATGACTGGCGCTGACCGAGAAGGCTTGGTCATAAAATAAATTACCTAAAACACCGGGTAAAAATGCGAGCGGAACGAATACCGCGATCGATGTGAGGCACGATGCGATCAGCGCTCCTGCGACTTCACTGACGCCGATGGCGATGGCTTGCGGTTGGTATTCAATGACGGCGTTTGGTCGGTTCGCATCGTGCCCGCCCACGCGATCTGCGGATTCCAACACCACGATAGCGGTGTCGACCAACATTCCGACGCCAAGCGCCAAGCCACCCAGGCTCATTAAATTGAGGCCGACGCCGGCCATCGACATCAGTAAGAAAGTACCCACCACGGATAAGGGAATGGCGAGGCAGACGATGAGTGATGGACGGAGAGCGCGCAGAAAGATGAGCAATACCAACCATGCCAGCACTGCGCCTTCGATGGTGGCTGATTTCACTTCGGAAATAGCGTTACGCACCGCTTGAGCGCGATCCGTCAGTAAAGTCAGTTGTCCGCCATAATAATCCCAGGTGTCATTGCCCGTTGGCTTGGCGAACTTTGCCATGCGTGCGCGGATGGCATCTGATGCAGCAACCATGCCCGCATCGGCCTGAGTCATGATTTCGATCAGCACGACTTCGTTGCTCATCTTTTCAATTTTATTAATCATAGGCGCAGCCAAGCCTGATGATTTCGAAGTGGCAGATGCGGCGATTTGGCGTGAATCAGCAAGCGCTATCGCCAGTTCATTCGGCTCAGCTAAGGTCAGATCAACTTTCGCCAGATCACCGACGGTCACACCAGGTCCAACTAATACTCCACGGATTTCATCTGGTCGCGTGATAGAGCCACGAAGGCGCACTGGGCGCTGTCCTTCGGCGTCATAGACCGAGCCAACGGAACGACTGGACACCGCACCGCG
>JAYVSL010000025.1:0-65121 GCA_043775355.1 Planctomycetota bacterium | reverse complement strand
CTGAAAAGACGCCCCGATCGCTCGTATGCCCGCGTGCCGATGCACCCGTACGCAAGATCAATTACGAGAGAGGGATAGGTTATCGCAACGCCATTGGGCTATGGGGGGATGCGTGAAACGTTTTCGTCACTACCATAAAAATAACCTTGCAACACATTGTGTTGCAAGGCTTTATCTGGTGCGCGATCATGGATTCGAACCATGGACCCAGGGATTAAGAATCCCTTGCTCTACCAACTGAGCTAATCGCGCGGGCGATTGAGGGGAGGCAAAATAGGAAGACATCGCCGATGGTCAACCCGCTTTTAGCGGCTGGCCATCGGCGGCTTGGGGTTGGTTCAGGTGCTGGGCGTTGTTGGGGTGGCGAGGTCGGGTTTCTTTTGGTCGTCGAGCTTTTCGACGCGGCGGAAGACCAGGTGTGGTTTGCCGTCTTTCACTTCTTCGACGTCAACCGAGAGGTTGGTGCCTGGGGTGAATTCGCCGCGCAGCATGGCTTCGGATAACGGATCTTCGATATGTTGTTCGATGGTGCGGCGAATGGGGCGCGCGCCGAAGCGGGGGTTGTAGCCTTCCTTGAGCAAGAAATCGATGGCTGGCACGGTGAGTTGGATCTGAAGTCCTTGCTCGTGGACGCGCTTGGCGATTTTGTTGAATTCTAGGGTGACGACTTGGCGCAGGTCTTCGCGTTCGAGTGGACGGAAGACGATGGTGTCGTCGAGGCGGTTGAGGAATTCTGGGCGGAAATAATCTTCCAAGGCGCGCTGATAGGCGGCTTTGGTGGCTTTGGTGGCGTAGTCTTGGCTGGTACTTTCGGCAGTTTCGAAACCGAGGGTGCCGGCCTCGTTGGCTTGCGCGGCGCCAACGTTGGAGGTCATTACGATCACGGTGTTGCGGAAGTCGACCACGCGGCCGAACGAATCGGTCAGCTTACCTTCTTCCATGATCTGTAAAAGCATGTTGAAGACGTCGCCGTGGGCCTTTTCGATTTCGTCGAAAAGCACCACGGAATAGGGACGACGACGGACTTTTTCGGTCAACTGGCCGCCCTCTTCGAAGCCGACATATCCCGGAGGCGCGCCAACCAAGCGGCTGGCGTTGTGTTTTTCGCCGTACTCGGACATGTCGATTTGGATGAGGGCTTCTTCGCCGCCGAACATGAATTCAGCGAGCGCTTTGCAGAGCAAAGTTTTGCCGACGCCAGTGGGGCCAACGAGCATGAAGGAGCCGACTGGACGACGTGGATCTTTGAGGCCCGAACGCGAACGGCGGATGGCGCGCGATACGGCTTTGATGGCTTCGTCTTGCGAAATGACTTTTTTGTGCAGATGGGATTCGAGTTCGAGCAAGCGCGTTGCTTCGCCTTGATCCAAACGCTTGAGCGGAATGCCGGTCATCGATGCGACGATTTCACCGACCAAGTGTTCGTCGACGGTGCCGCACAATTCCTTAGATTGTTCCTGGTGTTTGCGCTTTAAATCGACCAGATCTTTTTTGCGCTTTTCCGCGCGATCACGGAATTCCGCTGCTTTTTCGTAGTCTTGATTAAGGACCGCTTCGGATTTCTGTTTTTCTAACTCTTTGATTTCGAGTTCGATTTCTTTGTAGGCCGGCGCGCGCGAGGTTGCCTTCAAGCGCAACTTGGCACCAGCTTCGTCGATGACATCGATCGCTTTATCGGGCAGGAAGCGGCCAGTAATGTAGCGGTCGCTGAGCTTGACGGCGGCGGTCAAGGCGGCGTCGGTGATTTTGATGCGGTGATGTGATTCGTATTTGTCGCGCAGACCGGCAAGGATTTTCACCGCGTCGTCGATCGACGGTGGATCGACGATGATGGATTGGAAACGACGTTCGAGGGCGCCGTCTTTTTCAATGTATTTACGGAACTCGTCGAGCGTGGTCGCACCAATGCACTGCATTTCGCCGCGCGACAGCGCCGGTTTGAGTACGTTGCTGGCGTCGATGGCGCCTTCGGCACCGCCAGCGCCAACCAGGGTGTGCAGTTCGTCGATGAACAAGATGATGTTCTTCGATTGTTTGACTTCTTTCATCACTGCTTTGATGCGTTCTTCGAATTGGCCGCGATATTTGGTGCCAGCAACCATCGAGGCAAGGTCGAGCGAAATGACACGCTTGTTGGCGAGCAAATCCGGGACCTCGTGTTTGACGATCGATTGGGCCAAGCCTTCAACGATGGCGGTTTTGCCGACTCCAGGTTCACCCAGCAGAACGGGATTATTCTTAGTGCGGCGGCAAAGGATTTGCCACAGGCGTTCAATTTCTTTTGAGCGTCCAATAACGGGATCCAATTCACCGGCTTCTGCGGCGGCGGTTAGATCGCGACCAAAGGCGTCGAGTGCGGGAGTGGTGGACTCATCGCCTTTTTTGCCCTTACCGGCGGCGGGTTTTTCTGGGGCTTTTTCGCCAGGTTCTTTGGCCGAAGACTGCGGCATGTTGGAGACATCGCTGGCCCCAAGCAGATCAAGAATCTCGTTGCGGACGTCTTCCAATTTCAGGTCGAGGTTGATCAGCACTTGTGCGGCGACGCTGTCCTGTTCGCTGAGCAGACCGAGCAGAATGTGTTCGGTGCCGATGTACGGATGGCCGAGGGCGCGGGCTTCTTCGCTGGCTAATTCCAACACGCGCTTCGCTTGCGGCGTGAACGGAAGCGGACCAGAGGGGGCTTCTTTGTCGGCCACCACGACCAACTTTTCCACTTCGCGACGAACTTTTTCAACGTCGACCGAAAGATTATTGAGCGCGGTCACCGCGACGCCGGAACCTTCCTTCACCAGCCCCAGCAGCAGATGCTCGGTGCCAATATAATCGTGATGAAAACGCTCGGCCTCTTTTTGAGCCAAAGCGATGATCTTGCGCGCGCGGTCAGTGAATTTATCGAACATGGGTCTGCCAACTTAAAGGAGGTGAGTGTGTCGTTTTGATTCAAAGAATCAGTTTTGTTCGCCAGTGGGAGTCAGCAGCCACTTGCGTACCAAATCGGCGCGCAGGCGGTCACGTGCTTCCACATCAGTGGCTTCGGCATTCTGCAACTGGATATGAGCTGGTTGGCACTGCAAGAAAATTTTATCGAGCATCTTCCAATTTTGCCATGACAGCAAACGCAGGCCGACACCCAAGCGTACCCATGATAAGTGGTCAGTCAGCTCATCGCTGGTCAAGACTCGGGCGTGGGTAAGTAAGCCCCAGGCGCGGTGAACTTTATCATCCAATTTTAAGCGCCCTTTGGTCATCAGTGCTTGGCGTGCGAGTTGTTCGTAGGCGATGATGCGTTCGACGGTTTCGTTGAGGTGATCAACTAATTGCTGTTCGCTCATGCCCAATGCGCGTTGATTACTGATCTGATAAAAATGTCCTGAGGGTTCGCTGCCTTCGCCGTGTAGGCCGCGCACGGTCATATGCAGTTTACTCAGACTGCGCATGACTTGTTTGAATTCACCGGTTTCTACCAGTGCGGGCAGATGCAGCATGACGGATGCGCGTAGACCGGTGCCAACGTTGGTCGGACACGCGGTCAGATATCCGTACTCGGGATGACTCGACCACGGCAGCGCTTTTTCTAGTCGACGATCCAGTTGAATCGCCATTTCAAGATTGGCGTTCACGCACAATCCGGCGCTGATGACTTGCAGGCGAAGGTGATCTTCTTCGTTGAACATCAGCGAGTGGATTTCATCGCTGCTAATGTAGACGCCAGCCGGACGTTTGCCGCCCGCCAAATCGCGCGAGATTAATTGACGTTCGACCAACGCTTGGCGCTCCAGATCGCTGAGGGTGTCGAGTTTGAGTGACAGTGAGTTCGGCAACACCGCGACGGTGTCGACCGTGGCGCGTAGATGATCGACCAGTTCTTGCTGGCGAACTTTGCTTAATTTGCGCTGAAAGGCGAAGCCATCCAGGTTGCGCGCCAAACGCACGCGGCTTGAAATCACCACGCCGCCGTGCGAACCAGGACTGTTCAACCACGCTGATGGACGACCGAGCAACGAGGCGAGCTGATTCATGATGGTGGAAAGTCGCGATCGCAGAGCGCGCGTCTACCAGCGATCGGCCAATGTTCAGGCAGAGGGTTCATCCAGCTGCCGCAGTTCGTCGCGGAGTTTAGCCGCATTTTCGTAATTCTCGCTCATGACCGCTTGGCGTAACGCCGCATCGAGGCTGGCTCGGTGGACGATGGCTGCGCTTTCAGGTGCATCAGGTTCGCTGCCAAGACGGCGACCAACGTGGCGCGTGGTACCGTGATAATTACGCAGCAAAGCTTCGACTTTATCGCCAAAAGCAGCGTAATCATGGGCACAGCCGAAGAGCTTACCGGAGCCAAATTCAGAAAAGGCAAGTCCGCAGTGGGGGCAGCGCTCATCATTTTTCACCATCGAAGGCATACTGAGGCCGCTGGTAATTTTTATTTTAGCACTCGACGCATCGTCAGGCTTCATGTCGAGGATGTCGGCAATCGACGGTGGGCCGTTTTCCAACTTCAGATCGAGTCGTTGGATGCAGGTAGCACAAATGTGTAACTCTTGGCGTTGACCAGTACCAGGATCCAGCTCAGTCAGATGCGAAGTCGCTGGGCGCTTGGAACACAACTGACAGGTTACTCCAAGCATGGGCGCGTTTTTCCAAGGACTTCACAGGTCGCAAGAGCGAAAGTGGCTGTCATGGGACAGCCTACGCTTGTTTATTTGTGGTCATTTGGGCATTCAGGTCACCGATTGGTTTTCTTGCTCAAGGTGATTTCCGCTTATGATGTGGATCATATGAACCATTCAGTAAATTATTCAGTAAATTAGTGAGTAGTCCTGAGGCAGAAATGATGGAGCAAAACGGACTGATATAAGCATCACGCATCGATGACCATCGTTATCGCTGATCCGTGCATTGTAAGCGGGGTTGACCCCTGGCGTTGCAAAGGGCGCTCCTATAAGTCCCGCCTTCCTACGCTCAGCATGCGCAAGCGTGAGCAAACCATGCAGAAGGACGGCTAGCAATGATGGCGGTGATTTCGGCTGCGTTGATGCAACTCGTACCCGCTGCGGAGGGGGCCCCTGTGGTCGCCACGGCGAAGGCCATCATCGATGAAACGCCGAGCGTTTTCGATATGGTTTTTCCATTGACGATGTTGCTGATTTTGGGTTTGGTCGTGCCTGCTGCGTTGCTCGGTTTGAATACAATTTTTAGCCGCTTTGCCCACGGCACGCACAATACGAACCCTGGAAAAAATGAGCCTTATGAAAGTGGTCTACCCGGAACGTTGGGCACCGCAGGCGAACGCTTTGACGTCAAATTTTATCTCATCGCGATGTTGTTTCTCGCCTTCGATATTGAAGTCGCGTTCCTGTACCCGTGGGCAGTGCACTTTAATCACGGTGGTTGGGAGATGATGTTGTTTCTGGTCGAGTTCTTGGTGTTGATCGGTGTTGGTTATGTGTACCTGTTCAAGAAAGGTGCGTTGGATTGGGATAAATAGGCGGTTTTACCGACTATTTTCCCACCATGAGGATTCACCCATGACCTACAAAAACGTTCCTGCTGCGGTTACTCCTGAATTAGATCTCGGTAACGCTTTCGCTTTGACCCGGCTTGATGCCGTCGTGAACTGGGGTCGACGCAATAGCCTGTGGCCGTTTCCGTTTGGCACGGCTTGTTGCGCGATCGAATTTATGGGTGTGGTCAGTTCGGTATTCGACGTGTCGCGTTTCGGTGCTGAATTAGTGCGCTTTAGCCCGCGCCAAGCGGACTTGATGATCATCGCTGGCACGGTGACCTATAAACAGGCGCCCGTGTTGCGGCGCATTTATGAGCAAATGTGCGAACCGCGCTGGGTCATTTCAGCCGGTGCCTGCGCCTCGTCCGGTGGTTTTTACGACTGCTACTGCACGGTTCCTGGGGTTGATGAAATTATCCCGGTCGACGTATACATTGCTGGTTGCCCTCCCCGTCCGGAAGCATTTTTGGAGGCGATCGTGCAGTTGCAGAAGAAGATCGATTTGGAATCGATGACCGAGCAACGGACGGTAGGCGTATGAGTTCAAAATCATCCACGGTGCCGCATGGTCCGATGTTGGCTGGACAAAGTGTTGAACAGCTCGTCGCTGTGATGAAAGAGCGTTTTGGCCTTGAGCGTGACGCCACGGATCGCTGGGATTTGACGCTGCTGTGTCGTCCAGAGAAGTTGCGCGACGTCATTCGTTTTCTGCGTGATGAGTCGACTCTGCAGTTCAGCATGTTGCTCGACGTAGTGGGCGTCGATTTCCTTGCCTATCCTGGCTATCGCGGTGAGCGTTTTGCCGTGCTGTATTTGCTGAAAAGCATGGCGTTCCGTCATCGTGTGACCATCAAAGTGATGGTCGAAGAAGAAGCCTGTGCGGTCCCCAGCATTCACGATATTTTTAAAAGTGCTGATTGGGCAGAGCGCGAGACTTGGGATCAATACGGCATCGTCTTTACCGGCCATCCTAACTTGAAGCGTTTGCTGAATCATCATGAGTTTCTTGGCCATCCACTGCGTAAGGATTATCCGTGCCAGAAGCGGCAGAAACTGTCGACCAACGATCCGATGATCGATCAGCTAGAAGCGCGTCTGCGCGCCCAGGGCTATACCATCCTTGATCGCGGCGAGCCCCATACCGGTGAACTAATTACGGAAGCCTCAGCAGTGCCATCGCTGGGAACGACCAAGGCCGGAGGCAAGTCGTGAAAGTCATTAATCCTGCTGGCGATCACGTCGACTTGATGACCATCAATGTCGGTCCAAGTCATCCCGCGACACACGGAACGCTGCGTATTTTCGCGGCCCTTGATGGCGAAACCATCGCTGCCTGCGCGACTGAAATCGGTTACCTGCATCGCGGTTTCGAAAAGATGATCGAACAAGGCACCTATTCGCAGGTGCTGCCATATACCGATCGTCTGAATTATTGCAGCGCGATGATGAACAACATCGGCTTCTGCAAGGCGACCGAAAAAATGTTCGGCGTCACGGTGCCAGAACGCTGCATTACTTTGCGCATTATCCTCAGCGAGTTGTCACGCATCATCGATCACATGGTGTGCGTGTGTACCAATCTGGTTGACCTTGGTGCGCTGACCAATTTCTGGTACTTCTTCAATACGCGTGAACAAGTTTACCTGATCTGGGAAAAACTCTGCGGCGCGCGCCTGACCAACACCGTGACCCGAATCGGCGGCATGTACCGCGATGTGTATCAGGGTTTTGAGGACGACGTTCGCGGCGTGCTCATCAATATTGAAAAGGCAGTTGGCGAAGTTCGCGGCTTGATTGAGCACAATAAAATCTTTATCGATCGTACCAAGGATGTGTGCGCGGTGTCGGCTGCCGATGCGATTAGCTGGGGCTGGACGGGACCGTGCCTGCGTGCATGCGGCGTTGATCGCGATCTGCGCAAAGACGAGCCGTATTACGGCTACGAAACCTACAACTTTGACACCGTCATCGGCACCAGCGGCGACACCTTTGATCGCATCATGGTGCGTATTTATGAAATGATCGAATCGGTATCGATTACCCGTCAGGCGCTTGATCGCTTGAAGCCAGGACCGATTAACAGTCCTGATGCGCGGATGTCGTTACCGAGCCGTGAACGCGTCTACCACGACATGGAGGCGTTGATCAATAGCTTTAAACTGGTGTACGAAGGCGTTCGCCCGCCACCGGGAACGTGTTACGACGCGACTGAAGCCGCCAACGGCGAACTCGGTTATCTGATTGTTTCTGACGGCGGCACGAATCCGTACCGCGTCAAAGTGCGCCCACCATGTTTCACTCAATTCGCTGCGTACGGCGACATGCTCACCGGCTCCATGCTGTCTGACGTCGCCGCCTCGCTTGGTTCGATTAATATTATTGCCGGAGAGCTCGACCGATGACTCTAATTAGCTACGAGCTACGAGCGATCAGCTACGAGCTACAAGCTTCGAGCTTCGATTTCGACTTCCGTCGTCCTGTATTTAACTCGCAGCTTGCAGCTCGCAGCTCGCAGCTCCGTTGTCCCGCCTTCAACTCGCAGCTCGCAGCTTGCAGCTCGCAGCTTCTTCTGCTTGGAGACCAATCGTGAGCGGTTGCACAGTAAATCCCGCTGAGCACCAGCCCAAGGATCTCACCACTGAAGTGCTGAAGAATCGCATGGCCAAGTACCAGCCGCGAGTCGAAGAACTATGGCGTCGGTACCCGGTCAAACGCGGAGCTTTATTGCAGGCTTTGTGGTTGGTGCAGGAAGAATTCGGCTGGGTTCCACGCGAAGGCATCAAGTGGGCGGCTGATACGTGTGCGGTCAGCCACGTGCATGCTTTTGGCGTTACTGAATTTTACACCATGTATCGTCAGGTTCCGACGGGTAAGCACCTGATTCAGATTTGTCAGACCATGTGCTGCTATATTCAAGGCAGTGAAAATCTGATTGAACATTTGGAAAAATCGCTCGGCGTTCACAGTGGCGAAACCACCAGCGATGGTCTTTTTACCTTGGTGCGCGTTGAATGCCTTGCGCTCTGCGGTACTGGCCCTGGCGTGATGATCGATGATCAAGCGATTGGCCCGAAGCCGCATGCATTAGGCAAAGCTGGAGTCAGCGAAGAACATTTGTCAGTTCCTGATTTTCATCCGACCAGCGCGTTGCTCGATCAATGGATTGCCTTCTTGCGCGCTGAGCACAAAAAGTCGCCCACGGCGAATGGTTTCACTGGCAAGCCGCTGCCCGTTACGCCCGACGCGGTCGGTCATTTGGTACTCAACACCAAGGGCCATCCCGGTGCGCCTGGTGCGGAAGCGAAAACGTTGCCGCCGACGTACTGCCCACCAGCTCCGGCGCTGAAACTTGGTGCTGCTGTCACTGGTGAAGCGATTGCGCTGACCTGGATTAACGATCCTGGTTGCACCTCGATCATCGTCGAGCGTTCGGATGATAACGGCGTGTCGTGGCGCGAGCTGGCGACGCCAAGTCCGAAAGATCAGAAATCTGCCGATAAATTACCTGAAGGTGTCAGCGCTCAATATCGCGTTATCGCGCACGAAAAGGAACGCGTTGCGCGTCCAAGTGCGGCGATTACTGCTACTGGTAAAGCTACGCCTCCGCCAGCCACCGCCGCTACGCCGGCTAAGGTCTGATCATGACCACGCTCCACGGATTTCCTCAGCCGACGCATTGGAAAGGCAAAGAACTGCCGCGCATTCTCAGCCGGTTGTTCCAGGTCGATAATGGCCACACCTTGGCGGTCGCGAAACAACACGGCGCCTACGACACCGTTGGGCCGATGCTGTTTGATAAGAGCCAGCTTGAGCTGATTGAGTTGGTCAAAGATTCCGGCCTGCGCGGTCGTGGCGGTGCGGGATTTCCCACCGGCATGAAGTGGTCTTTCGTGCCACGTGGCACGGGTAAGCCTGTGTATTTGGTTATTAACGCCGACGAAGGCGAGCCTGGCACCTTCAAAGATCGCATGTGCATGGAACGCGATCCGCACTTGCTGCTCGAAGGGATGATTATTACCGGCTACGCATTGGGCGTACGCACGGCATATATTTATGTGCGCGGCGAAATGCTGCCGCAAATCACTCGTTTGAACGATGCGATCAAAGAAGCGTACGCTGCTGGCCTGCTCGGTGAAAACATCGGCGGCTCGCAATATTCGCTCGACATCTACGTCCATCGCGGCGCTGGTGCGTACATCTGTGGTGAAGAAACTGGCTTGATCAATTCGCTGGAAGGCTTCAAAGGCCAACCACGTTTGAAGCCACCATTCCCCGCAGTAAGCGGCGCGTTCGCTTCTCCGACGGTGGTCAATAACGTCGAAACGATTATGGCGGTGCCATACATTTTGAAGCATGGCGCAAAGGGGTACCGTCAATTTGGTACCGATAAGAGCCCCGGCTCGAAATTGTTTTCGATCAGTGGCGATATTGTGAAACCCGGCGTCTATGAAGTGCCGCTCGGCATGTCGTACTCGGAGTTCTTCGAATTGTGCGGCGGTTTGAAGGGTGAATTGCTCGGCTGTATTCCTGGCGGTTCTTCGGCGCCAGTCTTGACGGCCGACGAAACTCGCAAAGCGACGCTCGATTATGAATCCTTGGCGGCTTTGAAGTCGATGCTTGGTTCTGGCGCGATCACGCCATTCAATACCACCACCGATGTACCGAAATTTTTGCAAACCATCGCGCGATTCTATGCTCATGAATCTTGCGGTCAGTGCACGCCGTGCCGTGAAGGCACTGGCTATGTCGATCGTGTACTCGATAAAGTGATTGATGGTAAAGGACGAGATGGCGACATCGACCTGATCAAAGACCTCGCCGATAGTTATGAATGGACCACCATCTGCGCTTTCGCGCCTGGTGCGGCGTGGCCGGTGCAAAGTTTCATCGCCAAGTATCGCGAACACTTTCAGCGTTATATCGATCAGAATCCTGAGCACGCCACGGCGCGCGATCTGGTGACTCAGCGCCCAGGAGCGTTCTGGTGAGGAATAAGCTACGAGCAACGAGCTGCGAGCTGCGAGTCTCTCCAGCGACCAATCTGCGTTTTGTTTTTCAACTTGAAGCGCGTAGCTCGAAGCTCGCAGCTTCACGAGCGAAGCTCGGAGCCATTCATGTCTGATACCATCACGATCAATGTTGACGGCAAAGACGTGCAGGTTCCGCCTCGCGTTCAGCTGATTGAAGCGCTGCGCGGCCCGGCTCAGACCGAGACGCCCGCCTTTTGTTATCACCAAGATCTCAAGGTCGCGGGCAATTGCCGCATTTGC
Source organism: Planctomycetota bacterium (assembly GCA_043775355.1). GTDB lineage: Bacteria > Planctomycetota > UBA11346 > UBA11346 > UBA11346 > BOG-1363. Next base: position 54,351 of record JAYVSL010000025.1, on the reverse strand, counting down.
TTGGTTGAGGTCGAAGGTCCGCGTGGATTTGCGTTGGGCATTTCATGCCACATGCAGACCGCGCCTGGGATGAAAGTCCGTACGCAGATCAGCAGCGAAAAAATCGTCAAGCTGCGCAAAGGCGTGATGGAATTTTTGTTGGTCAATCATCCGCTCGATTGCCCGATTTGCGATAAAGCCGGTGAGTGCACGCTGCAAGAGCACTACATGGGTCAAGGCAAGCATGAGAGCCGACTCGATGACTCGGTCGGAAAGCAATACAAAGGCGGTGCCGATCATCGTTTCGTCGACAGCAAAGGTCATGAGCGCGGCGGCAAGAAAATCGATCTCGGACCGAGCATCGTACTCGATCAAGAACGCTGCATTATTTGCACGCGTTGCGTCCGTTTCATGAGCGACGTGGCGAAGTCACCGCAGCTCGACATCGCTGGCCGTGGTGATCACGCGTATCTGACGACCTTCCCTGATGAACCGTTGAATCATGAATATGATTTGAACACCACCGACATTTGCCCAGTCGGCGCGTTGACCGGCAAACATTTCCGCTTTCAACAGCGCGTATGGATGCTCAAGAGCGTGGAGTCGATTGATCCCAGCGATGCGCTCGGCGCGAACCTGACCATCGATTATAACATTTCTGGTTCGCAAGGCGGCAAGGTGTGGCGTTTGATGCCGCGCCGTAATCCGAACGTGAACAAAAGCTGGATCGCCAATCGCACGCGTATGCTGTATCAGCAGTTGGCAGTCAATCGTCTGACCGACGGCAAAAAAGCCGGAGTCGATTGCACCATCGATGAAGCCCAGGCTGCCGCCGTAGTTGCGCTGAAGAACGCGAAGCGCGTGGCGATTGTCGCCAGTGGGCATTTGACCACGGAAGACAATATCGCTGCGATGGCGTTGGCGGAATCGCTCGGTGCCAAGGCCGAAGTTTTCGGTGGCTCATGGCTGACGGTTGGCAAGGCGGATGGCATCGCGCTGAGCGGCGATCCGGTGGCGAATCGCAAAGGTGTGACGCTGCTCAGCATCAAGGACAACCTTGATGAGTTGGTCGCTAAGGCGAAAGAATTCGATGCCTTAGTGGTCGTCGGTCACGATCTGTGGGCGGCGAATGCTGATAAAGCAGCGAAGCTCGAAGTGATCCCAACGCGTATCGTCTTGTCGTCCTGGGTCGATCAGACCGTGGCCAAAGCCACCATCGCGATTGGTATTCGTGCGTGGGCAGAAGTGCGCGGCAGCATGGTGAATGTCAACGGCGTCGTGCAGTTATTGCAGGCTTGCCCGGTGGTGCCGAACTCGCAATTGGAAGCAGCGTGGTCGGTACTGGTGGGATTATCATCCGCAGGCACGAAGGCGCTGAGCTGGACGTCAGAAGTTGACGCGTGGAAAGCGGCTCAAGCACGGGTGCCGCAATTCGCTGGCATGACGTACCGCTCCATCGGCCCCATGGGCTGCTCCATTGATCAGAACGTCGCGGCTCAACAGCCAGTGACGGCAGGAGCCTGAACGTGGATTTCCTCATTCTGAATTTCGACGTCATCCTGACTCTGCTCAAACCGGTGCTGATTTTCGCCCTGCTTTTCCAGGTCTTGCCGTTGCTCGTTCTCATCGAACGGCGTGGCGCCGCGATCATTCAAGATCGTCCGGGTCCCAATCGTGCAGCCATACCCATTCCGTTTTCTGGTGGGTTGAAGTTGCGCGGATTTGGCATGGTCTTCAACCTTGCTGATGCCGTGAAGTTGTTGTTCAAGGAAAGTTTCACCGCGCCGTTCGCTCACAAATGGTGGTACATCTTGGCGCCTGCGATTCCGGTGGTGACGGCAATTTTGACTCCGGCCGCGTTGCCGTGGTTTGCTCCGATCGTTCATCAGCCAGAGGGCGGTCCGCTGCAAGTGATCAGTGGTCAGGTCTTTGATCTGAATGCTGGACTTTTACTGACCTTTGCGATTGGTTCGTTGTCAGTTTATGGCGTGGTGCTGGGTTCATGGGCGTCGAATTCGAAATTCTCTTTGCTCGGCGGCCTGCGCGCTTCGGCAATGATGATCAGTTACGAAGTCAGTATGGGCTTGTCGGTGCTTGGCCTGATTTTATTGGTCGGCGATTTTAGTCTGACCCGCATCGTTGAATGGCAGACCACGCACGCGTGGGGCATTATCGTCCAGCCCGTTGGTTTTGCGCTGTTCTTGGTCTCGATGTTTGCCGAGTGCAATCGTACTCCTTTCGACGTCGCCGAAGGTGACTCTGAATTGGTCGCGGGTTTCCATACCGAATTCGCGTCGTCGAAATTCATGATGTTTATGACCGCGGAATACTTGCACGTCTTGCTGGCGTCAGCGTTGATTTCGACCTTGTACCTTGGTGGTTATAGCTTGGCGCCGTTCCCTATTCCGGTGCCGTCCTTCGGTGCCCTCGACGCAGCCGGTGCAAGTGTAGGTTTGCAGTGGGTGGTGCTCGATACTGCGTGGATTCAGGCGCATTTGGGCCAAGTCGGTGGCGTGTTCTTATTCATTGGTGCCGCCGTGCTGTTCCTTATGAGTCATTTGGTGAGCGTGCATAAAAAAGCGTACGCTGCCTTGCCGGTCAGCGACAAAGCTGAGCGCGTGAAAGAATTCTCGCTCTTTTCAGGACTATTTATGTTCCTGGCGATTCTTTCGGTGGCTGGCGGTGCGCTGGCTTTCGCGTTGGGCGGGCCGACGCCGCTGTCGGGTGCAGTCTATGAAGCGAAGCCAATTTATCCGCTGTGGGTCAGCTTAGTCACCGCAGTCATCCAATTGCACATCGTGCTGGGCAAGACCTTGGCGGTAGCCTGGTTGTTCGTCTGGGTGCGTTGGACCCTGCCGCGTTTCCGCTATGACCAGATCATGGCACTCGGCTGGAAGGTCATGCTCAACATCGCGTTGGTAAACCTGCTGGTTACCGCGCTCATCGCCAAGTTAGTGAAGTAGGTCGACCATGGCGAAAGTAATCCCTCGTCCCAATCTCACTTTCTGGGAACAGCTCTATTTCGTCGAGATCTTCAAAGGTCTAGCGACGACCATGGGCCACGCGGTGCGCAATTTGAGCGGCATAACCAAATTCCCAACGCTCAATTATCCTGAGCAACAACCTGATCTGCCGCGTGATTACCGCGCCCGCCACCGCCTGATGAAACGCCCCGATGGCAGTCCCCGCTGCGTGGCTTGTTTCATGTGCTCGACCGCCTGTCCCGCGCGCTGCATCAACATCGTCGCTGAAGAATCACCTGACATGCATATCGAAAAACGCCCAGTGCGTTTTGAAATCGATTTGTTGTTGTGCGTGTTCTGCGGGTACTGCGTTGAAGCGTGCCCGTGCGATGCGATTCGCATGGACACTCGTCAAGCCGTGATGGCGGGCGACAACCGCGCCGATTTTGTTATCAATCGCGAGTCCATGATGGAATGGAAGCCGTCGGAATATCCGGCGGATGATCTCCAGAGTCAGAAAGCGCCAGGCGGTTCGCTGAACGCCCAAGCGCTTGAAGAATTCAAATCTGGAACGTACCACTAAACACTCATAAGAGTTTTGCTTCTTTGTCCGCTTCTTCGTCCGCTTCTTCGTCCGCTTCCTTGTCCGCTTCTTCGTCCACATTCGACCACGAAACGCCATGTTCCACTCGCTCGACGCAATCTTAGGTCCCGCCTATTTCTGGCTGTTTGCCGGTATCGCTATTTTTTGCGGTCTTGGCCTGCTGTTGGCGCGCCATCCGATCAACGGTGCGATCTATTTGATCGGCGTGATGCTCAGCATGTCTGGCATCTACGCCTTGCTGAACAGTCCGTTCTTAGCGGTGCTGCAAGTATTGGTTTACGCGGGTGCGGTGATGATGTTGGTGGTGTTCGTTATCATGGTTTTGAACCAGGCCAAAGAGCATCGTATTCCTGTGTTTGATTGGTTCAGCCTTACCGCACTCGCGTTACCAGTGGTACTCGGTGCCGCGTTAGTGGCGACCTCATTGAGTGCCACCAAACCAGCGTTCGTACGTGATGACAAAGCTGGTTTGATTGAGCGACCACTATCGGATCAAAGTACGGCCAATGTTCATTTCGCAGCGGTGGATGCTGGCGAAGGCGCGACGTATTCGTGGGATTTTGGTGACAAGAATACCGCCAACGGCCGTGAAGTCCGTCATGCGTACGATGCACCGACAGGAACCTATACGGCGAAGCTCACCATCAGCGGTTCAAAAGAGCGCAGTGGCAGTGCTGCGGTGACCTTCCGCGCTGTTGCGGTGCCGCGCGGAGAAATTGCGCTGTTGTCGGCGGCGATGTTTGACATTCGCCCACAGAGTTCTGGTTTTTATATTCTCTTCGAATTGATCGGCGTGGTTTTACTGGCAGCGGTGGTCGGCGCGGTGGTGTTGGCGAAGCGCTCGCTGGCAAGTCGCCCGCCGACCGAGCCTGCGCATGAAGAAGGGCATCACTCATGATGAATTACATCGCGCTGAGCGACGTGCAGGTGGTCGCTGCCGTGCTGTTTTGTTTGGGGCTCGCTGTCGCGTTGACCCGCCGAAACGTTTTTCTTTTGTTGATGGGCATCGAATTGATGCTCAACGCAGTCAATCTGAGCTTCATCGGTTTCAGTCGTGAATTTGCCGGCAGCGCTTCGCTGTTCGGTCAGATGACGCCAATTTTTATCATTGCCATCGCCGCATCGGAGGCCTGTGTCGGTCTCGCGATGGTGATCTGCATCGTCCGTGGCCGCGAGTCGCTCGACAGCGATGCCTTCGCGGACATGAAGGAGTAGACCGGTGAAAGTTACGTTCGAGCTGCTCTGGCTCATTCCTTTTCTGCCATTGCTGGGTGCCATCCTGAATGGCGCTTTAAGTCTGGGCGGTGCGCGCAGTGCGTACGGTCCGAGTCGTGCATTTGTCTCGGTGATTGCCGTATTGATGCCGGGTCTGGCATTTGTGATCGCGGTGATCGCGGCAATAAAACTCAGCAGCGTTGCTACACCTGGCAATGTTTCACTGACACAAAATTTATGGGAGTGGATTGCCTTCAAGTCGGATAGCTTTTCTTTCTCGCTGACGGCCGGTTTGATGTTCGATCGCCTGACCAGCATGATGCTGCTCTTCATAACCGGCATCGGTACGCTGATTCATCTCTATTCGGTTGGCTATATGTGGGAGGATCGCGGCTTTGCGCGATTCATGGCTTACCTCAATCTATTCATGTTTTCGATGATCATTTTGGTCATTGGCGACAGCTTGCCGATGACCTTCTTGGGCTGGGAAGGCGTGGGTATGTGTTCTTACTTGCTGATCGGTTTCTGGCATCAGAACAACGAATACAACGACGCTGCGCGCAAAGCCTTTATCGTGAATCGCATTGGTGACCTTGGATTCCTGCTCGGCGCTTTTGCGCTGTATGTGGTGATGAACAGTAATGGCCAAGGAAGCATGCATTACCACGACATCGCGGTGTGGTTTCAAGCGACGGAAAATATTCCGCTGATGTCAGCCAGCGCGGGTTTGTTGGGCGCCGCCTGCTTGCTGTTGTTCTTAGGCTGCACCGGCAAAAGTGCGCAGATTCCTTTGGTGACGTGGCTGCCAGATGCCATGGCTGGTCCGACTCCGGTGTCGGCGTTGATTCATGCCGCCACCATGGTGACGTCTGGCGTTTATTTGTTGGCGCGTTTGTCAGATGTTTTTGTGCACGCTTCTGCACCGGTATTTTTTGGTCTAACACCTTTAGATGTGGTGTTAGTAGTCGGTTGCTTGACGGCGGCCTGGGGTGCGATCGCTGGCCTGGTGCAGTTGGACATCAAGAAGGCACTCGCGTATTCGACGGTCAGTCAACTCGGTTTCATGTTCATGGCGTGTGGCGTTGGCGCGTTTGATGTCGCCTTGTTCCATGTCTTCACGCACGCGTTCTTCAAAGCGACGTTGTTCCTTTCAGTGGGTTCCGTGATCCATGGTTTGCATCACGAACAAGACATGCGCCGGATGGGTGGGTTGACCAAACTCATGCCCATTACTCATGCGTGTTTCTTCTTCGGCTGGTACGCGATCATTGGTCTGCCCCTCGGTTCCGGCTTCTTCTCCAAAGATTTAATTTTGGAGCGTTTGTTTGAGGGCCATGGTTTTGCTCCGTTCATCGGCGTGGTCGCAGTGATCGTGGCTTTGGTGACTGCGATTTACATGAGTCGGGTGATGTATCTAACTTTTTGGAGTCCCGCGCGTCACAGCGATGAGGTGAAGGGCAAGGTGCACGAATCACCAGCGACCATGCTGATTCCGATCGCCATTCTCGGGTTCGGCAGTTTGGTGGTGGGCGTGTTGTGGTCACCGCTGTTGGAGCAGATCAATTTTGGTACCCATGCGTTTGAATCGTATCTGAAGCCGATCCTTGGAGACGCTCAAGCGTTCCTGCATCAGCCTGCTGCGCATGGCGCCGCTGTGGTTGCCGCTGCTGAACATGGTCACGGCTCGCTCTGGCCGATGCTTGCCGGACTGCTCGCGGCTGTGGCCGGACTGATCGTCGCCTTCCTCATCTGGCGCCGTGGTCACGTCGACAGCAGCGAAAAAGATTTGGTCGGCTTCGCGGCGTGGTGGACCTGGGGTTTCGATCGCGTTTATCACGTTATCGTTATCCTGCCGACGAAAATTATTGCCTGGATCATGGCCTGGATTGTCGATGCCCTGGTTGCTGGCGTCGTTGGTTTGACCGCCGATGTCGCACGCTTTTTGGGTGATGGCTACACCAGCATTCAACGTCCACGTTTGCGCAGTTCGCTGGCCTTAAGCACCTCTGGTGCGGTTGGCTTGGTGTCACTGTTATTGCTCACCGGACCACTCGCTTGGGTCGTCGGCCTGACGGCTGTCGGCGTAGCGATTATCTTTTTGCTCCTCGAATTCCTTTTCTGACCGCCCGCGGATAGCCCCAGATGCTCCTCTACGCTTTACTCGTTGCGCCGCTTGTTGCCGCTCTGATTACCGTCTTCGCCTCTGGCAAAGATGGCGAATCAAGTTTTCGCGTCGGCTTCTTGCTTTCCCTCATGGTCGCCCTGTTGGGGCTGCCGCTGGTGACCTGCATGCCAGGGTTGGACGCCAGCTTACCGTGGTTCACCCTGTGGGGCACGAACGCCACGGTGCACTTGCATCTGGCGAGCGATGGTCTTAGCGCCTGGCTTATTCAGCTGGTGACGTGGTTGACGCCGATAGCAATTCTTGGCAGCCGCAAGTTAGTTGGCGAGCGCATGCGCGATTTCGTCAGCGCGGTATTGATCATGGAAGCGTTGATGATTGGCGCGCTGTTGTCGCGCGATTTGGTGCTCTTCTACCTCTTCTTTGAAGCCATGCTGGTGCCGATGGTGGTGTTGATTGCGATATTCGGCGGTGCCGAACGCCGCAGCGCGTCGTTATGGTTCTTTCTGTACACCATGTTCGGTTCGATCTTCATGTTGGTCGCCATTTGGTGGTTGGCATGGAAGACCGGCTCAACCGAGCTCGCACGCATCATCACTGATTTACCAGGCCTGCGGGCGTCGGGTCAGTTGACCGCCCAGGGCGAATTGTGTTTGTTCCTTTCTTTCGTGCTCGCATTCGCGGTAAAAGTTCCGTTGGTGCCTTTCCATTCGTGGCAGGCCAAAACCTACAGCGAAACTCCTGCCGGTGGCGCGGTGCTGTTGGCTGGTGCGATGGCCAAGATTGGTGTTTACGGCTTTCTGCGCTTCGTTCTGCCGATGTTTCCCGCGATGTGCGTGGAATACTCCAGCGTGTTCGTGGTGCTCGGTTTGATCGGCGTCGTTGGTGGCGCGTTGGTCGCCATGGCCCAGGACGACATCAAACGCATGATCGCATTTTCGAGTCTGAGCCATTTGAGCTTGGTGATGGTCGGCATTTTCAGTTTCCATTCAGCAGCGTTGGCCGGTGTGCCGTTGCAAATGGTGGCGCACGGATTGTCGGTCGCGGCGCTGTTCTTATTGGTGGGATATATGGAAGCCCGTACTTCCAGCCGTGGCTTGGATGATTTTGGTGGGCTGGCTGGACGCACGCCGATTTTCGCGTTGTTGTTCGTGGTCACGGCTCTGGCTTCGGCTGCTCTGCCAGGAACCGCGAACTTCATTGGCGAATTTATGTTGTTGTTCGGCAGCTACCTCGGCCTGGGTTTCACCGTCGCCGTGATCGCTGGCTTATCGGTTATCTTGGGCGCGGTTTACTTGCTGCGGGTGGTCCAGCGCTGGTTGTATGGCAAACGCCATCCTAGCCTTGATCGCTTGCCAGATCTCAGCGCCAGCGAAGTGCTGGCGGTGGTGCCGCTGTTGTTGCTGAGTTTTGTCTTTGGTTTTTACCCAAAACCCATCAATGACCAAGCCGTCCCGGTCGTGATTGAACTGGCCAAAGAGGCAGCTGCGGCCAAAGCTAAAGCTGTTACTGCCAAGGCTGTTACTGCCAAAGCTGAAGCCTCTAAAGCTGATCCAGCCAAAGCGTCGGCTGCCAAGTCCACTGCCATTCCTGCGACCGCTCCTGCGGCCGTCCCATCTGTGAGCCCCTGATACCATGCCCACCGCCGACCTTTTCCTGCTGCTTTTGCCGCTGACATTGGTGCTCATCGGCGCCTTGGTCTCCCTGGGCTTCGAACCGTTTTTGCAACGGGCAACGAAGCATGCGTTGATTCCTTGGTTGAGTGCCGCCTTTTTGGTTCTCGCTGGCGTGGTCCAGGCGTTCGCTGAGCCCGGTCATTTGCATGGCATCCTGGCGATGGACCACTCGCGGATGTGGTTGTGCGAAGCCATTTTAGCTGCGGCGTTGTGTTCCATAGCGGGCATGCAGCAAAGTCTTGGTCGTGACGAATATCCAGGTGGCGAAGCTTATGCACTGACGTTGCTCGCCACGATTGGCGCGCTGATCATGACCATGGCGAATGACAGCCTGGCGTTGTTCGTCGGCATCGAACTCGCGTCACTGTCGATCTATGCCATGGTTGGCTTGCGCCGTACGCGTCCAGAATCGAACGAGGCGTTGTTTAAATATTTTGTCATGGGTTCCGTGTTCAGCGCGATCTTTCTGTATGGTTCGGCGCTGACCTACGGAGCCACGGGTTTCACCGCGTTTGGTCATGCTCCGATCGATGCTCAACACGCGAATCTTTTGCAGTTTGGTCAAGTGCTGATGATCATCGGTCTGCTGTTCAAAGTGGGCGTCGTGCCGTTCCACTTCTGGGCCCCGGACGCTTACACTGGCGCACCGATTGCTGTCACCGGTTTCATGGGCGCTGTCATTAAAGTTGGCGGCTTTGCTGCTCTCGGCGCTATTTGGCTCAACTTGGCTGCGGTGATGAGCGGTACGCACAACGGCGGCGTCCTGAACCTTGGCGATGCGGTAACACTCACGGCTGGTGGAGTTGATAAATTAGAAAAATTAAATCTCGCGTTTTTGGTGCTTGGCCTGCTGAGTTTAGTGCTCGGAAATTTCAGTGCCCTCAAGCAAACCAGTGCTCGTCGCATCGTCGCGTACAGCTCGATTGCGCACGGCGGTTACATGATGTTGGCGCTCGCTCTTCCCATTGGCGTCGGCGAACGTTTACAGCTTGGCAGCCTGTGGTTCTATCTGGTCGGTTACGCCATCGCGACGGCAGGTGCGTTGTCTGCCTTTGCGGCGATTTCGGGTAAAGATGATCAGGGCGACAGCTTGAGTGGTTTGGCCGGCCAGGGCCGTGCTCAACCGTTCTATGGTTTAGTGCTGACGGTGTTCTTGATTTCCATCGCTGGCATTCCACCAACGGTTGGTTTTCTCGGTAAGTTTTTGATTTTTGCTGACTTGGTAGCGAAGGGCAAAATGATGATCGCGATCTTCGCCATGGTGATGGCGGTGGTCGGCGCGGCGTATTACATTCGCATGATTGTCGCGCTGTGGGCGGCGACCAACAAAGAGCCAGCCATCGCGCCGACGCCAATGTTGGCACGCTGGTCATTGGCGAGCGCGGCAATCGCCGTGGTGTTGTTGATCGCGTGGCCGAATTCGTTGACCAAAGGCAGCGGCATGCAAGCGCAGGCAGCGCCAGCAGCAGCAGCGCCAGCGGTTCAGCCCGCAACGGTTCCAGCGGCAGCAGTTACACCCCGCTAAGGAAATCTTCCCAGTGGCTTCTGGCACCCACACCATTCGCGTACGCTACGGTGAAAGCGATCAGATGGGGGTGGTCAATCACGCCTCGTACGTGACCTGGCTCGAAGAATGTCGCATTGAATTGCTACGCGTTCTTGGTGTCAGTTATCGCGAACTCGAAGAACGCGGCGTAATGATGCCAGTGACGGAGCTGAACATCCGTTATCGACGCAGCCTGCGTTTCGATGATCTCGCAACGTGTGAGACCACCGCCATCGTCAAAGGCCCCAGTCGAGTGTTGTTCAGCACGGTCATAAAATACGGTGCTGTCGTTTGTGCTGAGGCGGAGGTCACGGTTGCCAGTGTTGGACGTGATGGTCGTCCACTGCGTATTCCGCCAGAGGTTGTGTCGCGCTTGGTTTAAGTGTGGAACGACACACGCGCATGAACGCCACCGAAACACGATCGTCGAAAGCTTGGCCGGTAGATGGCTGGACCGTACTCAACAGCATGTGTGGTTACAGCTGCTTTGCTTTTTTTTGTCTGACGCTGCCGTTGATTTTACCGTTGGCGATGATCTTGCCGGGTGGTCGGCGGCGATGGATTGCAACGGCCATGCGCTTTGCCATGCGTTCGGTATTTGCCGTCACGCCGACGGCGTCATGGCGCTGCGATGGTGACATGGCGACGCTGAAAAAAGCTCGCGTCGTCGTCTCGAATCATGAAGGCATGCTGGATGTCTTGGCGGCCTGTAGCCTTCCTGGGATTCGCACCTTGTTGGCGAAAACCTGGGTTTTTCGCGCTTTTCCCTTGGGCATCGCAGCACGAGCGGCGGGATTGTATAATAGTGACGAATTGACCCCGGAAGACTTTCAGGAAGGCGCCACGGCGATGCTGCCGGACTCGCGCGTTGGCATTTTAGTTTTTCCTGAGGGCAGTCGCAGTCGTGACGGTGCTGTTCATCGTTTTCGTCCAGGCGCTTTCGTGCTGGCGAAAAACCTCAACGTCCCGGTGGTGCCAGTCGTGATTGCTGGATCACGCCTTGGTATGCGTCCCGGATCAATGTGGATTCATCCGACGTGCGTACACAGTCGAATTCTTTCTGCCATGCATCCGCACGCGGAAGAAAGTCATCGTCAATTTGCCGCTCGCGTACGTGAAGTTATGCTCGACGAACGGCATCGGATGATGTGCGAAATGTTACGTCAGGGTGATTTGGATCGTCATCGTCGTCATCGTTCATTTGGATTGCCCTTATTTTTGCGTCGCCAGATCGCGGTAGAAGAACGCGGTGGTATCTGGCATTTGTTGTTAGAAATTCCGTTGCGCACTGGCAGTTGGCTTTTTCTCGGTGGCGAATGGAGCACCATGCCACTGACGGTGCGTTTATTGTACCCTGATTCAGTGATACATGTGATCGAGAGCGATCCTGATCGTCTGACGGTTGCGCAGCATCAATGGCTCGAAGAGCAAGATCGTGTTTTTGCTGAGTCCGAAGACGTCACTTTTTCAGGCATAGAAAATGTGGTTTGTTGCTGGCCTGCCATGCATCCGCAACGCGAAGAAGTGTTAGAACGTGCGGCGCGTGCAGGTGCGCAGATGTTGGTCGTTCGCGGTCCAGAAAACATTCCGCAAGATTTTGTGCTCACCCATCAAGGCAAAGATGCGTGGGACGTTTGGATAAAAGCGGGTATCGCAGGACCAGCAAAAGCTCCAAAAGACAATGGGTGATAAAGCCTTTTTTTTCCAGCGATTAGTCGAGGTGGCCAGAAAGCCGCAGCGCGGTTACGACCTCTGCTACGGCAGTGGAACGATTAAGCGCGTAAAGATGCAGACCAGGAGCTCCAGCGTTGAGCAGTTCTTGGCAGAAGCGTACGGTATAGGCAATTCCAGCCCGACGAACGGCGACGGCGTCCTCAGCGAGCGGACCTAGCTGTGCGCGTAAAGTGTCCGGAATAGTGGCGCCGCAAGTGACGCAAAAACGTTCCAGTGATTTGAAATTCGTGATCGGCAAAATCCCAGGAATGATGCGCGGCGTGTAGCCAAGACGCGTAGTTAAATGAGCGAGTAATTCGATGTAGGGCTGAACGGTAAAGAAACATTGGGTAATTGCCGCACAGGCTCCTGCCTCAAGTTTGCGTTGCAGATTTGCCCAATCGGATTCTTTGCTGACGGCATCCGGATGTTTTTCAGGGAACGCAGCGCAAGTAATCGCGAAGCGGCCATCGGCACGAATCAGCTTGATCAGATCAAGCGCATAGGCGCAGCCGCCATCGGTTGGGGTGAATCGTGCCTCGCCCTTGGGAGGGTCGCCGCGCAAGGCCAGCAAATTGGCAACGCCGCAGGTGGCGTATTCATTTAACAATTCGCTGAGGTCGGCCTTGGTCGCGTTGACGCAGGTCAAGTGCGCCATCGCCGTGATCCCGGTTTTGCTCTGAATATGCTGGATGATCTCCCGGGTTTTAGTTCGGGTCCCGCCGCCAGCACCATAGGTCACCGACACGAAATCCGGCCCAAGGGGGGCTAATTGTTCGATGGCATCCTCAAGCGTCATCCAAGAACGCTCATTTTTCGGCGGAAAAAATTCGAACGACAGGGTACGGGCCTTGGCAGCAAACAGGTGGTCGAGACGCATGTCAGCATGGTGCTCGACTCCATCGCTCCATCAAGATGCAGCGATGGATAGGGGTTGCTGTGTTCATCCGGATGAGAGGGACGACGGGCTGCCGGCTACTGACCATCGGGATTGTACAAGGCGTCGCAGCGCGAACCGGCGGCCCGTAGCCGGTAGTCCTTCTCACCAGAGTCGCCGCGTCATGCATCATCTTCCCCCCAACTGCTAGCTGCCACTTGAAGTAGGAAGAGCCCGTAGCTAGCCTCTCCCGACCTCTGCTTGTTGTACCAATCAGTGTTTACTTTTCAGGAGTTCGGATGACAAAGCCTTTCATGACCTTAGCGGCGAAGGTAGGTATGGGAGGGTGTCTTGGCTTAGCTGCAATGGCACCAGCTATGGCCGAAGACCTTAAAGTGGTCGATTTTGATTACTTCCGCCTGCAAGCGACGCTCAGCGTGGTGGCAGCTCCAGAGGTGACTGAGAAATCCAAAGACAGCGCTGGGACGACCACCAAATACGACTGGAACGGAAATCGTGACAATGGTTTTCAGGCGGCAGTGACCGCGTTATTTGGTCGCGGTACCACGAACGGCGGCGAAGGCTGGCAATGGGGCGCCGAATTAGCGTTTGGAAATTATGATATTACTCCTGCCGATTTTACGGTGAATGGCGCGGTGATTACCAATGGTTCGAGCACCGATCTGTATTACCGCACCGTTGGTCTCAATCTCCTTGGTGGATGGCAATTAGGTGTCACCGATCTGGATGAATTCACCGGCTTTATTGAAATTATGCCGCACTTGGGTGGCGGATTTGCCTTCGCCAATAACGAAGTAAATACCGCAGCATCGGGTAGTCCTGCGGTTTACGAGCGCGGCAACGGCACAGGATTTTATTGGGAAGCGGGTCTTCGCATTGGCGCTTACATCACCGAACGACGCCTTATTTACGGTGTTAATATTTCCTACGCCTACAGCGCCTCTTCCATCAACATGGATTTCCCAGGCGGTTTCACCAGTGACCTGCAATTGAATCGGCGTGGATTTGGTATCGGCGGAGTCGCAGGGTATCGTTTCTAAATGTGTTTCATCACCAGCTTGCGAGGCGCCGAATGAACTTTTCTACACCATCGTCTTCCAGGATTCCTATGATCAGGAAACAAAGTCTTCGTTGTCTGACGACATTCTTCGGGCGAGTTGGTCTGGCGCTCATGTTCGTTTTGACGTGTTCCCTGGCCAATGCTGATAGCGTCAGTCTCGAACCTGGTGTGAGCGTGGTGTACGAAAGTAACGTGGCGACCCCGGGTACCTGTAGGCTCGTTCGTTCGGGCAATTCCGGCGTGCTATCTATTCCTTTGCAAGTGCTCAGCACGAGCAGCGCTTCACCGAGTGACTATGAATTGGAATGGTACGACCTTGATGGCTTGTCTGGGTTTCCGGTTCCGCAGTGGCGGGAATTAGGCGGCGATGAAGCCACCTCCGGTTCGGTTAATTTCTATAACGGCCAGACCACAGTCGACATCCGGGTACGAGCAGTCGATGACGCGCTCGTTGAAGGGCGTGAGCAATTGGTTCTGGCCATTGTCAGCCCGACCTTGACGCCTCCGCCGTACATTGTCGGTCAATTCCCAAGTCGTTCTTTCACCATCGCAGATGATGATCACAAGGCTCACATCGAAGTGGTGCAGCCAGTGGCTGACGAAGACGTTTCTTTGCGCGGTGACCCTGATGATTTGTTTTCAAAGCGTCGCGGTATCATAAACGTGGTCTTCGACTCATTTCCTAACATCGATAAGGATGGGCTTCCTTCTACATATGCAGGTCGAAAAGATTTTCTTCGTAATCTTTCCGTGCAAATCTATCGCCAAAACGATCTTGATGGTGATGGGAAAGACGATGAAACAGGTTTGAAACTAGCGGATCTTAACACTGATTATGTGATCAAGTACAAAATTTGCGGTCATAACAATCCTAATACAAGCACTGATGATTATAGCCAATTGGGTTTTGCATCGAATTCATCTGGATTTAGTGGGACTACGGGATTGAACTATAAGTTGATGGCGGCTCTTCCTGGGGAAGCTGAAGTACCTCTGCGCGCTGGGACGAGTGTCGTTCCCGCGAACACTAAATTCTATTTTAATTCCGATCCCAATCAAACGGAGTACACATCTAGCGGTATCGCAACGAATTCTAAGCTTTCTTTCGCGCCAAACTTAGATCGTCCAGTTCCCTCTGGCACGGCGATCAAAATTGTTGGCGTAACGGTTGCCGATATAATCGTGGAACAAAAGTATGATTTGGGTGCCACGTCTTTGAAATTAGGCGATGGTTGGGGCGAACTGTACGAAGCCGATGTCATCAAGCTTGATGGCGACACGCAACCTTATGTTATCACGAATGTCATCCCGTTTGAAGTACCCGGCTTTGATCCGAATGATCTGAAAAGGCGTCGTCATGCTAAAGTTACCATAGCCCCCTATGAGGGGGGATCTGGGGGCGGACTTGCTGTCGAACAGAAGACGGCAGCCGCAGTGACGACGCTCTTAACACCAGTCATTCAGACTGGCAATATAATGGAGATTGCCGTTCCAAATATTTCAAGAAAAGTCGAATTTAGCATTGAGCCAACGGGACAAGGCGATGGAGCGGAAGGTGCCGAGTTCGTTCGCATGCGCATGATCGCTGATTACGATTACGTCATCGTTACTCCGCAGGATGTTTTGATTACGATTGCAGATCGAGATGTGATTGCCGGAGTCGCGGTTGCTTCCAACGCAGGGCTTCCTGATATTCAAGGAACTCTCCGATTCACTTTTTCAAAGGCTTTCCCCATACCGATTACGGTTCCATTCACGCTTTCAAGTTACCTGGAAGCATCACTGCCGTCGCTAGTGAGCGCTGAAGGCGTGTCATTCGAAACGCTTCCTCGATCCGTTACGTTTGCGCCCGGTCAGACGGAATACCTTTTGCGCGTTGTGCCAAAGGCGACCGGAACACCCGCCTCATTAACGGTCACGCTCAATGGCACGGAAGATTACAAGACCGGTGGCAGCCCTTCGTCGGGTAGCAATCCATCTGCGACCATGAATATCGTCAATCTCATGGGTACGGTCACGGTTGTGGCGACCGATCCCGTGGCGAGTGAGGGGCCGAGTGCCGATACGGCATTATTTACCATATCTATAGCCCGACTTACTGGGGTGAGTGGAGAGGTCGCTTTGCGCCTTGGGGTCGCAGGCACGGCGCTCGTCGGTTCACGTTATGAGTTTTTCAACCCTGCTAATCCAACGCAAACGTATGCGGTAAGCGGTGGGTTTTTGACTCAACTCAAAATTCTTGCAGGCACGAATTCGGTAACCCTTGGTGTGCGCGCCTTGGATAATCAATCAGCGGATGGATCTGGTTCGGTTCAATTGAGCGTAAATAATACAGGAACTGCCTATGTCATAGGCACACCAAGTACAGCGACAGTAACGATACAAGATAATGAGCCGACGCTTCAAGTTTCAGTGGTGACGAACGCTTCCCGCCCGGCAACCCCTGGAATTTTTCGTTTTAGTTACCCTGGCGTGCCAGCGGGTTTGGCTTTGGATCAGTCTGTCATCATCAAATACACCCTCACTGGGGCCGTTAAAGGCGTCGACTTTGATGCTCAGTCAACGGTCACTATTCCTGCGGGGTCTCCAACTCGTTCTGCTGACTTGATCATCAATCCAACCGTAGATGGCACTGCGACCAGCCTGACGCTAACCATCACCGATGATTCCGCCTATTCTTCATTATCTACGGCAAAAACAGCAACGATGACTCTTACCGCTGCACCAATAGTAGACCCTAACGATCCGACAAAAGACAAGCCGAAACCCGGATCGGTCAACAGCGGTTCATCGTCTGGCGGCTGCGGCCTGGGCTCTGGCTTAGCGGCCTTGGTTGGCCTGGGATTGTTTGGGCTGTTCGCTTTCCGTCGCCGCTCAATCTAAATCTTCTGACTTGTAAAAACGACCACACCCACGGAATTTTCCGTGGGTGTGGTCGTTTGGTACTCCCAGCGAGATTCGAACTCGCGTTCACGAGATGAGAACCCGTTGTCCTAGGCCTCTAGACGATGGGAGCAGGTTGTAAGGCGGCGAAGCTTGTCTGGGTCAAGGGATTGTCAATCCAGTGTCGCGGTTCAGGAGCCTCAATCAGCGGCATTTTAGCTGATATTTTCACCGGTCGGAATTTATTATCACTGAGCGTGAATGGAGATTCGATGGCCTGACGTGGCGAGCGCACTAGGGTCTCACCCATGGTGTTGCCGACCTTGATGGACTTGATGCGTCGTAGCACAGATTACCTGACCCAGCATGGGATCACCAATGCTCGTCGAGAAACCGAATGGATTTTTGCTGAAACGTTGTCGCTGACGCGGATGGATCTTTACACCCGTTTCGACATGCCGTTGGAGGATCATCAGGTTGATCGCTTGCGTCAGCTCGTTCAGCGTCGAGGACGGCGAGAACCGTTGGCGTACGTGTTGGGAAACCAGGCTTTCGGAAAGCTGACGTTGAAAGTCGGTCCAGGCGTTTTGGTTCCGCGGCCAGAGACCGAAGAATTAGTGGAGTTCGTTCTCGCGCGTTTCCCTTCTGACAATCACCTGCGGTTACTTGACGTGGGAACCGGTTCCGGAGCGATCGCGCTCGGCATCAAACAGGCGCATCCGACATGGGAGGTAACGGCGACGGACGCGAGCGAGGAAGCGCTCGTCTTCGCCCGCGCCAACGGCGAACGCTTGGCACTCGCGGTCCATTGGGCGCACGGACATTTGGCGCAGCAACAACATGGTCCGTTTGATCTGGTGGTCGCCAACTTGCCCTACATTGGTGAAGGCGAACGTGCAGAGTGTGATCCCGAGTTAGCCTTCGAACCGCAACGCGCATTATTTTCTGGAGCCGATGGCCTGGATCTGATTGGTGAATTGATCGCCGATATATCGCGCGTGTTAACGCCAACGGGCGAAGCCGTGCTTGAGCATGGTTGGACCCAGAGCGCGGCGATCAAGGTGATCGCGCAAGCCAACGGCTTCAGTGCGACCACCATTCGTGACCTTGCAGGCAAAGATCGTTTCGCGCATCTTGTGCGAATGGGTTAGCGAATGGAAACGAGTGATATTCCCAATGAATTAGCGGTTCTGCAGCCAGTCGTTGCCGAACACGTGGATGGCAGAGGTGGGTTCGCCGTCATCGTGGCCATAGCACTTATTGGATTGATCAGTCTGCGCGCCGCTCCAACTCCGACCGAACCGTCGCGCGTAGCTTTGGCAGACAGTGAAGCCTGGATGGCCGATGCGTTACCGGGCATCGGAGCGAAAACGCGCGTCGCGATGTTTCATCAGCTTCGCACTGGTCATTTGGAAGCTCTGCCTGAGCGTGCTCGTCAGATGGCGCGGCAGGTATTCATCATTCCAGAAAAGTCCAACGGCTCAAAGAAGTAAACGAACACTCAGCGGCGATGTCGCCGTGGATTCAACGTACCGAACAGTACCACGACGCTGAATGAGAATGCCGGACCTGTGATTGACGGCACCCATCGTGGGCTGACAACGATAGCGATGTCCGTCGTGCTTGGCTTTCTTTTTGGCGCTTTCATTGGCTCGTTCCTCAACGTGTGCATTCATCGTTTGCCGCGCAATGAGAGCGTGGTCCTCCCACCCAGTCGCTGCTATTCCTGCGGCACCCAGGTGCAGTGGTACGATAATCTGCCGGTGATCAGTTATTTATTACTGCGAGGTCGTTGCCGCTGGTGTGATGCTACTTTCAGTCCGCGCTATTTATTGTTAGAGGTCATGGTTGGTGCTCTGAGCGCCTTGGTTATGTGGTGGGCGTTTAACGATCCCGCAGCCCCAGCGCCGTGGTTGCTGGCTTTGGGCGCCAGCGATTTAGTGGCGCGCGCAATTGCGGCAGCAGTGACGTTGTCACTGGCATATTTATTGGTGGTGGCGTCATTCATCGATCTTGAGCACATGATTATTCCCGATGAATTGACCAAGCCATTTCAACTGGCGGCGCCGCTGTTGGCGTTAGGCACTGGTTCAGTTCTTGGACATAAACTTTTATTCGATCCAACGACGTGGTTGGTGCATCAGAATATTCTCAATCAATCAGTGATGACGACCTCGATCTTTGTCTGGAAGTTTATGGTGGTGGTTGGGGTCGTTCTGTTGTCACTCGCGCTATCGTTGCCATTGGCCAAAATTATTTACGGGCGGTTTTGTCCACCAGAGCAGCGTTGGAGCGATGCTGATCACGATGGTTTTCGTATTGGCGTTCTGTGGTTCATCGCGTCGACGGCGTTAGCGTGCGCGGTGGTGTTGAGTTTGGTTTTCGTGCAACCCGGTGGCGATCACGGCTGGTGGCAGTTGTGTGCTGGCCACGGCGCGCTGGCAATTTTTGGTAGCCTGACCGGCTGGATGATGCTCTACGTGGTGGGCTTGCTCGGCACCATTGCATTTCGTCGCAATGCGTTGGGTTTCGGCGACGTGAAGTTTCTTGCCCCCATGGGCGCTTTTCTTGGGCCAATCGGAATCGCCTATGCATTCTTCTTTGCCGCCATCGTTGGCACCATCGTCGGCTTGCCGATGCGTTTGTTGGCGAGTAAGCGCGAAATCCCCTTTGGTCCGTGGCTAGCGGCGGGAGCGATTCTTGCCCTGATATGGGCTCCAGACCTCCATCAGTGGCTCTTTAGTCAGATAAAATTTGGTTGATCGACATGGATCGCGGGGCGATGCGCCTCCGCACTCGACAACCGCCGACTGCTCCTATATTCCGCACCTTGCTTTTTTCAGCGGCATCCGCCGCGCATTCGCGATGCTGTGCTAGCGAACAGCGGCAAGAGCGGCCTCGTTTATTCGGATAACATACGCCTTATCAGCGTGCAGGGTGGAGAACTTTCGTGGTGGTCGACGACGCAACGCGCAAAGCAAAAGTATTAATAGAAGCGCTGCCGTTTCTTAAGCGTTTTCATAATCAATTCATGGTGGTGAAGCTCGGCGGCGAACCGATCGAAAATCCTGCGGTGCTCGATTCCTTGTTGACTGACTTGGTGTGGTTAGAGCAAGTTGGCGTTCATCCCATTTTGGTGCACGGCGGTGGTAAGTCGATTAGTCGCGCGATGGAGCAAGCCGGTCTGAAGCCAGTCTTTCATCAAGGTCGTCGCGTCACGGACGCGGCCACGGTGGCGATCGTGGAACGCGAAGTCGATCGTCTCAATGAACAGATTCATGATCGCATTTTTGCTTTGGGCGGCGCTGCGATTCAGCTCAGTACGCCGCATTTAGCCGTACAAGGCGTGATCCTTGATAAGGCATTGGGATTCGTCGGTCGGCCAACAGGCATCGATCGCGAGCGCTTAGTGCGTTATGCCACGCGTGGTTTGATTCCAGTCGTTCCGCCGTTGTCAGTGATGCCGGATGGCCAGATCTTGAATACCAACGCCGACGATATTGCCTTGGCAGTCGCCAGCGGTTTGGGCGCGGCGAAATTGGTATTCCTCAGCACGGTTCCAGGGGTGCTCACCAATCCCAAGGATCCCAGTACGCGTATTTCAAGTCTGACGGCGAGCGAAGTGCGCCGCTTGATCAGCGAGAAAGTGATCACGGATGGCATGATTCCCAAAGTCGAAAGTTGCATCGCCGCGCTTCAAGCGGGCGTCGGCAAGATTCACATTATTGAAGCCAGCATGCCGCACGCGTTGCTCTTAGAAATATTCACCGCCGAAGGCATCGGCACTGAACTGCGCCTCGAATAACGGTTCGCACAGCTCGGATCTGATATCACCACACCGTTTTTTTCGCAGCCAGGAGGCTGCTATGCTCAAGCATTTTATCAGCCTCAATGATCTCACCTCAGATCAGTTCCGTGATCTGCTGGCTGTGGCCGCCTACCTCAAACGTCGGCGCGCCCAGGGCATTCTTGAAACTGCGCTGGCGGGCAAAAGCCTAGCGATGATTTTCGAGAAACCGAGTTTGCGCACGCGGCTTTCGTTTGAGGTCGCGATGTCGGAACTCGGCGGACGTTCGCTGTATATTCGCGGCGAAGAAGTCGGCATGGGTACACGCGAACCGGTGCGCGATGTGGCACGAGTCATCAGTCGCTACGTTCAAGGCATCATGGCGCGGGTATTCAAACATCAGACCATTTTAGATTTGGCATCATACGGCGGCGTTCCCGTCATTAATGGTTTGTCAGATGAATGTCACCCGTGCCAGGCGCTGGCTGATTTCCTGACCATTCAAGAACACTTCGGCACCATCGCTGGACTACGCGTCGTGTTCATCGGTGACGCCAATAACGTTGCTCGTAGCCTTGCGCGCGCGGCAGTTCTTTCTGGCTCGCAGATGGTGCTAGCGTGCCCGCATAATTATGCGTTCACCCAGGCTGACATTGCGTCCTTTGGTTCGGCTTGGGGAAGCCAAGTCATTCAAGTACATGACCCCGTCGCCGCCGTTGCGGGAGCACATGTGTTGTACAGCGATGTGTGGACCAGCATGGGACAAGAGGCAGAAAAAGCTGAGCGTCTAGCAGCGTTCCGTGGTTACCAGATCAACGATGCCTTGATCGCCAAGTCGCGCGCGGACATGCGCATCATGCATTGTTTGCCCGCACATCGCGACGAAGAAATCACTGACAGCGCGGTTGAACACAAGCGTTCCATCATTTTTGATCAGGCCGAAAATCGCATGCATGCACAGAAAGCGATCCTGCGCTTGTTGATGGCGCCTGATGCCGAATCGGTGTTAGCTGCTGCGCGTCTTTGAACGCTTTTTTATTTCGTTTTTTACCACGTCCGTTTTTCACCTCTGCTTACTGAGTACCAATGCCGCTTCGTCCCCTGACTTTCCAACGTAAATACGTCAAACATCCTGCTGGCTCATGCCTGGTTTCGTTTGGTGAAACCCGCGTGCTGTGCACGGTGTCGATCGAAAAGGAAATCCCACCGTTTCGGCGCGGCACTGGTGGCGGTTGGCTAACCGCAGAATATTCAATGCTCCCAGGATCCACCACGCCGCGTAAACGTCGTGATGGAATTAAGCAAGATGGTCGCAGCGTCGAGATCCAACGCCTCATCGGCCGCAGTCTACGCGCGGCAGTTGATATCGATAAGCTGGGCGAAATTACCCTCGCCATCGATTGCGATGTCTTGCAGGCCGACGGCGGCACGCGCACCGCCGCCATCACTGGCAGTTGGGTGGCGTTGTATGATGCGCTGACGTTGTTGGCTACGCAGCAGGGAAAAGCTGGCCCATCGCACTATTTACTCGGTCAAGTTGCCGCGATCAGCGTTGGCATCGTTGGCGGTAAATTAGAAGTCGATCTGGATTACGCCAAAGATAGCAAAGCCGATGTTGATATGAATGTGGTCATGCGCGGAGCCGATTTCATCGAGGTTCAAGGCACGGGTGAACACGGCGTTTTCGCTCGCGCTCAGCTCGACGCTTTGCTTGACGCCGCTGGCGGCGCGATCGCTCAGATCCAGACTGCCCAGCGCGCTGCGCTAGGGATTTAACCGCGGTTATCATGGGCGATCACCTGCTTCATCGTGCTCGCCCATGAATCTCGCTCGCCGTGTCTTCACCGTCAGCGGTTGGACGTTCATCAGTCGCATCCTCGGACTGGTGCGCGATCGCCTGTGGGCTGGTGCCATGGGCGGCTCGTTAATGCTCGATTGTTTTCTTATGGCGTTTGCGCTGCCGAATCTGTTGCGCAATCTTTTTGGTGAGGGGGCGCTTTCGGCTGCGTTTATTCCACGCTATGTGCAAGCCCGCGACCGCGACCCCGCAGCGGCAGAACGTTTCGCCGGTGCGGTACTGACGCGACTGGCTATCGGATTAACCATCTTGTCGGCGTTTGGTTACGTGGCGGCAGCGGCCATGTTGTGGTGGGGCAGTGGGCGCGGCGTGATCATAGCAGCGATGGCACTGCCACAGATTCCGTTTGTTATTTTCATCTGCATCAGCGCGATTTTATCGGGCATGCTCAATGGTAGACGTCATTTTTGGACGCCGGCGGCTACGCCGGTAATTTTAAATCTATGCATGATTACGACCGTATTTTTGAATCCAGATGACGAAGCCTGGGCGCTTCCCTATGCAGTTTTGCTAGCCGGTATATTGCAGGTCGCTCTATTGATATGGGGACTGCGTACGACAGGTGGCGTGCCGCCAATCGTGACTGTGGCTGATGACCAAGTGCGAGATTTACGCCGCGCGATTGGTCCGAATTTACTGGCGTCCGGCGCCTATCAGCTGAACGCGTACCTCGATAGTATTATCGCTTTGATCTTCGTTCCTGGCAGTGGCGCGGTGGCTATCCTCTATTTTGGGAATCGCTTATTACAGTTTCCCATGGCGTTGATCGGTCACGGCGTCACCACCGCCGCTTATCCAGAAATTGCTAGCCGCGCCGCCGAAAGTTGGCAAGCCACTGGCGATGGGCTGCGTCAAGCGAGTCGCTTACTTGCTTTCTGGTTGCTGCCCGCAGCGGTTGGCCTCCTCGTCACCGCAGAGCCATTAGTGCGCACCATTTATCAAACCGGCTCATTCGATGAGGCATCCGTCGCGCGCACGATTCTCGTAACGCAGATGTTGGCATTAGCGTTATTGCCCATTTCATTGTCGAAATTATTGATGCGTGCTTTTCACGCTCGGTTGGACCAGCGCACGCCAATGAACATCAGCTTGGCCATGGTGGCCTTGAACCTGTGCCTCAATCTGATTTTGGTACAAACCCCAATGCAGGAAGCGGGCCTCGCATTAGCCACCGCGCTATCCAGCGCAGTCGGTTGCGGTATTTATTTACTTATGCTTCACCGCCGTGGCACGGGTGCAGTGATGGACTGGCGTGGGTTACTGCGCCCGTTCATGGCGTCTGTGGCCATGGCCGTCGCTGTGCTGATTCTGCTGTGGTATTGGCCGCAACCTGAAGGTCACGGATCCCGTATCGCCGCGCTGCGCTTGGCTGCAGCAGTCGGATTGGGCATGGGGATATATCTGGCGATCACTGGTACCGGCTGGCTGCGGCGAGGCAGCCAAAGGAAGTCAAAGCAAGTCAGCGGCGCATAAGGAGAGGCGCATCTGCGTTAAACTCAGGGACTCCAAATCATGGGCCAATACATCGGTTAGATGGGCGAATATATTAGCCGTCTGATGATTCTACGCCTTCGGCGTCTTACCCAACACCACATCAAATTGTGCGGTAAGTTCGCCGGTGTTGCCCTTCGTCTTGAAATCCACTAACACCGAACGTCTCGCTACAGGATCGGTGATGGAGCGTAAAACGCCGTCGCGCTCGTTGCCTGGATCACCGTTAATATAGCACTGCGTTGTCAGCAATTCGGTTTCGCCGTGACGAATCTTAACGTGAATGTGCGGTGTACGTCCAGCGTACTTCGTTGGTTCGATGGTGCGGAAACGATAATTTCCATCCGTATCAATTTGGCAGCGGCCATAGCCCTGGAATGCCGAGTCGATCTTCGCGCGGTCACCGCCATGGGTGTGCAGGTAGATGCCGTTGATGTCGCATTGCCAAATTTCAATCACGGCGCCTTGCACCGGTTTCCCCTGCGCATCCAAGACCCGCCCAGTCAAATGAGAGACGATGCCTTTAGCGGGATCCATGCGGCCCTTGACCAATACCAGATCATTATCTTGGTCGAGCGGGAGTTTGTCCGGATAAAACGGGCCTTCAGTCTGGGCCGGAGTTGGAACCAGATCAGCCGTACGCACGGTGCCGGTTGCACAGGCCGTCAAGCCGACCGCTACCAGTCCAATAAAACCGCGTCGAGGGATGATCAGGTTGCGCATAAAACCTCCGTGGCCGTGGAGACTGATCTCATGGTCATAAAAGAATACGAATTGGTTCGTAAGGTGGCCGACAGCGTGTGAATGTCAGCCGACTTTACGGAATTAATGAAATGGATCCTCACACTAGAGAGGATCTTCGGCCACACTGGTTTATTTTGCGGTGTGATGGCAGGTGGACATCAGAGAAAAAATGCGGTGGCTCCGATGATGGCTCCACTGACACCAGTGAAGATTCCGAAGTACCAAATCGGCTTCCATCGCGAGAGAATCGCCACCGATGAGAGGATAATGGCAAGTTGCAGGATCAACGACGCCCGGTCGCAACGGTTATTTACCAACGAAGCCGCATGGGATTCAGCCGTCAGGCTCTCAGCTTTTAATTTGATCTCTGCTTTTTCTGAGCTGTAGCGTTTGGCTTCTTCGTTTAGATGTTTGATAATTTCGTCATGTTTCGCCTCGGAAGTAAGTAAGGCAGCGAGGGATGCGTTTCCATTATCAACATGCTCTTTAATACTTTTGGCTTGATAAAAGGCCCATTGGTTACTGGCCTCGGTGTTCATCAAGATCGCATCGGTTTTGGCGTCATCTCCGTGGTTGGAAATAAACGACAGTACGGCGGCGAGAATGGCGATGGTGATTGCCACGCGTTTTTCAAATGAATCTTTGGCTTCAGGGATCTCGGGTGATTCAGCCATGAAGGCTCCTAAAATGATGTTTCGGTCCGCCAAATTCTTGGCAGACCGATGTGTATTGCTGTCGTCGTCGAGATCAACGCAGCGTGGTCGCGACGCCGACGGCGCGCGCCAAGCCGATTCGTGCGCGAGTGAGAATTGTCAGCGCGGTAACGACGCGTTCACGCGCAATGCTCAAACTGCGCTGAGCTTCCACCAGTTCAAGATTTCCAGCTGCTCCAGCGGAAAAACGCGTGCGCGCTTCGCTGAGTTCACGCTCGGCTAAGCGGCGTTCTTCCATGGCGGATTCTTGACCGGCGATGCCGGTTTCCAACGCAACGATGGCGAAGCGTACTTCGGCAGAAACGCGCTGCGTCAAATCAGTGCGCACAATCCGCTGTTGATCCATGCGATAGCGCGCCGCTTCGGCATCGTAGCGGCGGTGATCCATCAAGGGAATGCGCATTTCAATGCCAACCCGCCAGGTATTTACCGTGTCGTTAAATTCGGGACCGGCGCGACCGCCATCAGCAAAGGCGTCAATTTTCGGTAAGCGCGCGCCACGGGCGGCTTGGAAATCAGCTTGAATAGCCGCAAGATTTTCGTCCGAAACACGTAATTCTGGTCGTGCACGCTGAGCCGCCGTCACTGCGTCGAGCACGACCGTTGGCGCACTGGAGCGCGCCATATCACCGCCGAGTTTATCGCTGGCTACGAAAGTTGTTGCGGTATCTAAACGCAATGATCGAGCGAGAGCGATGCTACTGCCACGCAGAGCGCCTTCGGCAGCCGTCAGCGCTGTGCGTGCAGCAGCAACGCGATTTTCCGCACGGGTCGCCGCTATTCCTTCGCTCGCTCCGGCATCAACTTGTTTGCGTGCCAAGGTGAGCAGTTCTTGTGCGAGAGCGAGATCTTCACGTCGCACAACCACCAACGCTTCGTTAGCGGCGAGCTCAGCATAAGTCATCCCGGCGCTCGCGGCGGCATCTTCAAGACTCAATGCCGTGCCAGCTTCGGCCGCAGCTAAGCGTCGCTCTGCGGCTTTGGTTTTATGCCAGGTCTCGGCGTCGAGTAACGCTTGGCCGACACGCAGGCGTGCATCGACGGTATTATCCGGCGTTAATGCATACGGAACGTTGTCGGTTTGCAGATAGGTGCGTTGGCGTGCCCAACCGGCGACGGCTTCAATATTCGGCCGGAGGCCAGCGCGCTCGGAACCGACCGTCGCGAGGGCGATGGCTGCATCAAGGCGCGCCAGTTCAACCGGAGCCACGGAAGCGGAGAGTTGGATGGCTTGCTCAAGCGACAGTGAGCGAGGCTCGCTCTCCGCTGCATGCAAACCGAGCACGGTGGTGGCGGCAATGATCAATGACATCAGACGCATAAAGTATTTCTCCGCTGTACGTGGAATAATTCTTGCAAACCAATAGCTGATAAACTGCTCATGGCTGTGGTGCCTGAGAATGCGTTTCGCCCGCCACGGTTTCATCATCGGTGTGTTTGAGTTTCCCGCCAATGACGGTGCGCAGCACAACATAAAATACCGGTGTCAGGATCAGCCCGAACGCGGTCACACCAATCATTCCAGCAAATACCGCAATGCCGGTGGCGTGGCGCAATTCGGCGCCTGCCCCGGTCGCAACGACCAGCGGCAACACGCCCATAATGAATGCTAACGAGGTCATCAAAATGGGGCGAAGTCGTAAGCGACAGGCATCGAGCGCCGCGTCGAGCGGACTGAGGTGGCGGTGAATTTCCGCCTCCTTCGCAAACTCGACAATCAGGATCGCATTTTTACATGCTAATCCTACGAGCACGATGAGTCCGATTTGGGTCATGATGTTGTTGTCACCGCCCGTCATCCAAACGCCGACCAATGCCGACAGCAAACACATCGGCACAATCAAGATGATGGCGATCGGTAGCACCCAGCTTTCATAGAACGCGGCGAGCACCAAAAGCACCAGCAAAACGCAAAGCGGGAAAACGTACAGCGCAGTGTCGCCAGCCAAAATTTGCTGATAGATCAAATCGGTCCACTCATAAGTAACTCCTGGTGGCAGATTTTTTGCCAGGATGTCTTCCATAACGGCCTTAGCTTCATCTCCGGAAACACCGGCGGCGGCGGCAACGTTGATGTCGATGGCAGGAAGCGTGTTGTAGTGCACGGTTTTATCTGGCCCGGCAATTTCATGAACGGAAATAAACGAAGATAACGGAACCATGCGGCCATTGGCGTTTCTAACTTTGACATGATCAAGATCAGTGGTGGCTAGTCGGTGAGGCGCATCAGCCTGTACGTTTACTTGCCACGTCCGACCAAAAAGATTGAGGTCATTCACGTAGACCGAACCAAAATTTCCTTGGAGCGCATCGGTCACGTCGGTCATACGCAGGCCATCGGCAACCACTTTGTCACGATCAATATCAACGCGTATTTGCGGTACTCCCATCGTCGAATCCGTGCGCGTTGGCCCTGTAAAATCGAATTTCCCGGTTTGCGCTGCCGCTCCAAGTACTTGCTGTGCCGAATGAAACAAAACCGGTAGCCCAACATTTCCACGGTCTTGCAGATAAAGTTTTCCGCCTTTGCTGTTCCCTAGCCCAAGAATCGCTGGTGGCTGTAAGGCGAAGGCGAGCGCGTCTGGTATGGAGGAGAACTGACCAGAGAGCGCTCCTGCTACTGCTTGTCCGGTCATGGTTGGTCCTTGGCGCTTTGCATAGGGCTTCAAACGAACGAAAATCATTCCGTAATTTGGCGCGTTACTGAAACCAGCAGGAGAAAGTCCAGGGAATGCCACTGCTCCATCAATGGCAGGATGTTTCAAAGACAACTCACTCATACGGCGGATAACCGCTTCCGTCCGATCAAGCGAAGCTCCATCTGGCAGTTTAGCGACGCAGACTAAATAGCTCTTGTCTTGATCCGGCACGAACGCGCTGGGTATTTTCTGGAAGCCGAACCATGTCAGAGCCAACAGGCCACCATAGATTATTACCGCCATCGAGCTGAATCGGATGACGCGGCGAGTCGCGCCAACGTAAGCTTTGGATGACCAAGCAAACGAGCGGTTGAAACGGCTAAAAAACCAGCCGAATAATAAACCGCCGGGTTGATGTTCTTTGCGGTGAGGCTTGAGCAACAGCGCCGCAAGGGCCGGGCTTAGCGTCAGTGAATTGAGCGCTGAGATCGCTGTCGAGATCGCAATGGTCAGCGCAAATTGCTGGTAAAATTGCCCAGTCAGGCCGCTGATGAACGCGGTAGGAATAAATACCGAGCACAGCACCAGCGCAGTCGCCAAGATCGGTCCGCTGACTTCGCGCATCGCTTGTTTGGTTGCCAGTCTTGGGGTCAGCCCGTTGGCGATATTTCGTTCGACGTTTTCAACGACGACAATGGCGTCATCGACGACAATGCCGATGGCCAGTACCAAACCGAAGAGAGACAAGGTATTGATCGAAAATCCCATGGCATGCATCACGGCAAAAGTGCCGATCAACGAAACCGGAACCGCCAGCAGGGGAATGATCGATGCGCGCCAGGTTTGCAGGAATAGTAACACCACTAGGACTACCAGCGCGATGGCTTCACCCAAGGTCCATTTTACGGCATCAATCGAAGCGCGAACGAACATAGTGGTGTCGTAAACAATCGAGTAATCGATGCCGGGCGGAAAGGTTTTCTTCAGGTCCGCCATCGCATCGCGAACAAGTTGGGCCGTATCCAGGGCGTTCGAACCAGGAGATTGAAATATAGGAATGGCGGCAGCGGGTTTATTGTCGAGCAGACTGCGAAGGTTGTAACTGGCTGCGCCAAGTTCGACTCGTGCGACATCGCCTAGCCGAAGTAATTGCCCAGCTTCGCCACGGCGGATAATGACGTTTTCAAATTCTTTCGGCTCACTTAATCGTCCTTGGGTGGTGACCGTCAGCTCAAATCCCGTAGCTTTGTTGACGGGTTGTTGTGCCAGCGTGCCAGCGGCAATTTGAACGTTTTGTTCACGAATTGCCTGAATCACGTCATTCGGAATGAGCTTGCGTGCTGCCATGCGATCGGGATCTAGCCACACGCGCATGCTGTATTCGCCAGCGCCAAAAATGCGTGCGTCGCCAACTCCGGGAACGCTAGCCAATCGATCACGAACCGAGAGTCGTCCGAAATTGGATAAAGTCAGCATGTCCTGAGATTCATCTGGCGAGGTGATATGGACCACCATGAGGAGATTCGCGCTGACCTTGATCGCCGTCACGCCCAAGCGGCGGACCTCTTCTGGCAAGCGCGGCGTTGCGCGTTGAATGCGGTTTTGCACATCGACCAAAACCTTGTCGAGGTCTTCGCCGATCTTGAAGGTCAATGTCAAGGTCATCAACCCGTCGAGATTGCTCTGGGACTGCATGAAAAGCATTCCTGGCACACCGACCATCTGCTGTTCCAGCGGACTGGCGACGGTGGTGGCAACCGTTTCTGGATTGGCACCAGGATAGTTGGCGATGATCGAAATTGTGGGCGGAATGACTTCGGGATATTCGCTGATCGGCAGGCGCGAAACTGACAGCGTGCCGATCAAAATTAAAATAACGGACAACACCGTCGCAAAAATGGGACGGTCGATAAAATAGTGCGGCAATCTCACGGCTTGGCACCTTCTTGAGCAGACGCGTCGACCTTGGTCGGCGCTTCAGTTTTATTGGGAGCTTCGACCTTGGTGGCCTTTTCGGCTGCAGGTGCGCCATCAGGTGCACCCTTATCATCTGCGGGCGGAGTGGCGAATTCTAGGGTTTCCATCGATGCCGACGCAGGATTTACCGGCATGCCAGGATAAAATATTTTCGCTAAACCAACCACCACGATCTGATCTTCTGCGGTAAGTCCGTGTTCAACCACGCGCAAATCACCGACCGCTGCGCCAAGCTGGACGGGGCGGAAACTGGTCACGCCATCCTTGTCGACACCAAAAACGTAGCGCGTGTTGAGCTGTGCTTGCACGGCGCGTTCATGAATCAGCAACACGGGAAGGCTGGGTCCGGTTTCCATGCGCACGCGGGCAAAGGCGCCCGGCGTCAGTCGCCGATCGGCATTCGGAATTCGTGCGCGTACGCGGATTGAACCACTGCCATTTTCAATGCGATTATCGACAAATACGACCTGACCAACATGCGGGAATCCTTTTTCGCCCATCAACGCGACGGAAACAGCTACGGCGTCGCCGCCAGCTGTCGCGGCGCGCAAACGCCCGCCGACGTGTTGCCACGTCCCTTCATCGACATCGAAGGCGACGTACACCGGGTCAACGCTGACCAGCGTGGTCAGATGCGTCGGCGGAACTGGACCACCGCCTTGCACCAGGTTGCCGACCGTGGTTTGAATTTTGCTGATACGTCCACTGATTGGTGCGGTGACCTTGGCATAGCCAAGATCAAGTTCAGCCGTTAATAACCCTGCTTTAGCAGCAGCGACATCGGCGTCGGCGCTACGCAGCGCGGCTTCTTGATCATCGAATAGTTGGCGTGAAATGACCTGATCTTGGACGAGGCGTTTGCCGCGTTCGAGTTGGAGTTTTGCCAAGGCTTGGCGGGCTTCGGCGCTGGCGACTTGCGCCTGCATACGTGCCAGAGTTGCCTTCAACGGCAAATCGTCGATGTCGAGGATGGCGTCGCCAGCTTTGACCTCGGCGCCATCAGCGACGTGAACTTTGATCACCACGCCGTTGACGCGGGGATTGAGAATGACGGTGTCGACGGCCTCAATGCTCCCGGTCAGTTCTTTCACGGGTGCCAGTGCGCGGCTGATCGGCGTCGCGACGCCGACCTGTGGTGGCGGCATTTGGTGACCGCCGGCGCCATGTGGTTTTTCACTCAGACATCCGTTGAGCGTCAGCGCACCAACGATGGTAAAAGCAGGGATAAGATAACGCATAGGAATAATCCTCTGAGGAGGTCACGAAGTGAATGAAGGTTTAAAAGTGAGATAAAGTGAATTAAAGTAAGACAAAGTAAGAAGGCGTGGTTGAGATCGTGTTTGGATTGATGCGATTTTACGGCGTCATCGTCGCGACCAAATGTTGGATGAGTGACCTGAACGATTGGTCTGCCTGAGTCCGTGACAGCTGAGTGCCATGTTCAATGACGGACCACACCAAGCGCGCTTGATAAATGGCGTCACCTGGAAATTTCAGCTCGCCCGCTTGACGCCCCTGTTCGAGCCATGCTGCCATGCCTGCCAGACAGTCATCGACCCAGGCACGGACTTTGATCTGAAGATTTTCCGGGAGCACGGAAAATTCCGAGAGCAGTAAATTTATCGGGCAAGACTTACCATTGGTGCAGGTGTGTTCGGCGACTTGCTCTGCTAAGGCCAGCAGCCGCTCGCGCACATTTGGATACGCTTGGCACAGCGCCGCCATCTGCGGATCGCTTTGGGCACGAAACCAATCTATCAACGCCAAACCCAGATCGGCCTTGGTCGGGAAATGATAATGCACGCTGGCGGCGCGAATTCCGACCGCTTCGGCTAAGTCGCGAAAGCTGAACGACGCGTAGCCCACGCGCTGCAACAGATCAGCGGCGACAGTTAATAATTGTTCGCGAGTAGTGGCGGCGACGACGGTTGGTTCATGCATGGGCGAGATGTCTATCTATCACTAGGTAGACGGCAACTGGAGATCTGAGGAACAAGGCTAAGAGTGAAGAAAACCTTGGGAAAAAGCAGTCATTCGGACTGTGGAAGGTCTTTGCTCACGTTCGACGTCGGAACCCAAGCGCTGCCGATTTCTTGCCGAGGCAGCGGCGCATGCGGGACGCGATGAAGCACCACCACCCAACTGCGGCCATAGAAACGGCGTTCAGATTCGCGTAGTCCGGGCGGCAACGACGGCAGATCGTGACCACGTTCACCACGGATGACCAAGCGCCCTTTGCTGCTCATCGCCGCCATCGCAAGGCGCAGCAATTCAGTGAGCGTTTCCGGTTGATCGACAAACCAAGGAAATGGCGGATCCGCGAAAATCAGATCCAAACCAGACAACGTCGGCAGTGCCTGTTGGAATTGCCGTGTATGCAGATGCAGTCCCGTCGGCGCACCCAGCGCACGATGGTTGGCTTGCAGAATCGAAATCGCATGGCGACCTGATTCGATCAGGTGAACATCGGCCGCTCCACGACTGAGCGCCTCGCAACCAAAGCTGCCCGATCCGGCGCAGACATCCGCCACTTTCCAGCCCTCGCACGACTGCCCAAGCCAATCAAAAAGCGATTGCTTGATGCGATCCGGTAAGGGACGAGTTTCTAGCCCTGGGGGAGCAAGTAATTTTCTGCCCCTGAATTCACCAGCGATTATTCTGAGCATGTCCGATGTCCGATGTCCGATGTCCGAGGTCTTGTGCTGCGGGATTTGGTTGGGGTCATTGGGTCATTTTCGAATCGGTCTGATTTTTTTCGAGGAACCAATGTGAATGATCTGGTCAAACGTCCGTATGAAAGACATCGGACATCGGACATCGGACATCGGACAACAAGAAGAGATCGTCCCAGAATCCTGGGTACGTTTTCGCGGTGCATGCGGGGTCGGCGATGCGGATGGTGCGTTGGGATGCGGGCACGGTGGAGTCCCAATGATGATCGCGCGCGGCGGCGGCCAAAATGGCAAAGCTCATCGCCATGCGGTGATCGCTATAGCACTCAATCGTTGCTGGTTTCAGCGGTCTTGGGGTGATGCGTAGCCAGTCGTCGCCGTGTTCCACGTGCTGACCAACGCGGCGTAATTCGTTGACCGTCGCAATCAGGCGATCGGTTTCTTTGATGCGAATATTGGCGACGTTACGGATGGTGGTTGGTCCTTCGCACAGCGGCGCGATGGCGGCCAGGGTCATCACCGTATCGCTGATATGGTGCATATCGACGTCGACACCACGCGGAGGCTTGTCGCTTGCGACGCGGGTAAAAGGAACTCCGACTTGCCCCGCACTGTTGGCGAGTCGGCCTTGAGTGATCGTCGCGCCCATTCGTTTGAGCACTTCGACAAAGCCGATGTCGCCTTGCAGCGAATGTTGATCGAGCCCATGGACCGTAACCGCGAAACCCAAGGCCGCAGCCAAGGCGAACGGATAACTGGCTGACGAGGCATCCGGTTCAATGGCGAATGAAGGCGTGGTGTTTACCGTGGTTTCATCTCTGCCGATGCCATAGGTACGCCGTCCATGAATATGAAAGTGATGGGTCGTGGCGTCGATTTTCCCACCGAATGTTTGTACCATCGCGATGGTCATGTCGATGTACGGACGACTGACCAAGGTTCCCTCAACGGTAATATCCAAATCGACATCAAACATTCCCGCTGACAACAACAGCGCGGTGAAATACTGACTCGACTTTTCACCATTCATGGTCACGCGAGCGCTCGTGATCGGACCACCATGAATCGTCAATGGCGGACAACCCGTTGGGCACTCAACCGTCAGCCCCAATTGTCGCAGCCCATCAACCAAATCCGCGATTGGGCGCTTAGCCATGTGCTGATCGCCGGTGAAAGTTGTTGCCCCAGGAATCAGTGCCGCCAACCCGGCAAGGAATCGCACCGTCGTGCCGCTATTGCCGACGAACAACGAGCGCGTCGGAACTTTCAGCCGCTGACGCCCGCCTAAAATACGCACGCGGTTATCGCTCAGCGATTCGACGGTGACACCAAAGCCATCCAGACATTCGCGCATCCGCTGGGTGTCATCGCTTTCCAAAACATTGTGTAATACCGTGTCCTGCGATAGCGCCGCCAGAACGTAAGCACGATTGGTGATGCTCTTCGAACCAGGAACGTGCCAAACAATTTCACCCGTTGGACGGGGCAGCGGCGCAATCGTGAGGGGGGTAGCCAGCATGGGACGCGCAGGGTGTGACGGTTGAACGCAGGCGCAAGATCGTCGATGTATTCGGCGCAGATGGACTTTGCGCAGTCCTGCCTTGTCGCTGAGCGCGCCGGAGTCATGTTGCCCGACCATGACGACGGACTCTGCTTCAACGGTGATTGTTCCTGAAACCACCGCGCTGTTGCGCGAATTGATGGCGCTACGTGGGGTTCCCAGGGCCGAAGCGATTGCCGCGATCAAGGCCATTCGTGTGCGCGAAAACGAGGCGATTCATCAACACCTGTTGGAAAATCTGGTCGACAGTACGGGCGCAGAAGTGGCACTCGCTTTGACCGGAGTGGCGGATGCGATTATTCGTGAACTCGCCGAGCGCGCGTTTACCAAAGCCGGGGCACCATCGGGTTGGCACGAAGAGGTCGGTATTTTTGCGACCGGCGGCTACGGCCGTGGTGAATTGAATCCGTGTTCGGATATCGATTTGTTGGTGTTGGCGCGCGACGGAAAAACCATCCCGTGGTTGGCGGCGGGCAATGCGGAACTGCAAGCCAGCATGTGGGACGTGAAATTTACCGTTGGCGCCAGCATGCGTGGGATGTCGGAATTGGCGCGAATTATTGATGAGGATTTTGTGACGGCGACGGCGGTGATGGAGCATCGTCCTTTGTTGGCTGGGCTGGGCCTGCGTGACGGCATGCGCGACGTTATGGAAACTTTTCGCAAACGGCGTGGCGTCGCGTTCATTAAGTTTAAGCTCGAAGAATTGGCCAAACGTCGTGAGCAAGCGGGAGTCAGCTTGTTTCAGATGGAATCGAATTTGAAGAGTAACCCAGGCTGTATGCGCGACGTGCAGTTGCTGCGCAACTTTGCCTTCGTCATCTCTGGTAGTCGAAATATTTTCAATCTGATCAAACTCGAAGTGATCACGCAAAAAGATTTAATTGATGTGGCAAGCGCGAATGATCACTTGCTGCGACTTCGTTCGCTGCTGCATTTTGAGCATAAGCGCAAGCAAGACGTCTTTCAGTTACCCGACCAGGTTCGCATTGCCAAGCAGCTCGGTTACGAAGCGGTCAGTCAATTGCGCGCGGTTGAGCATTTCATGAAGCATCACTATGCTCAGGTGCTGCACGTTCACCAAACCATTGAACTCGTCGTCAGTCGACTCAAAGCGACCGGCCATTTGGGGCGCTGGACGCTGTTGATTAAAACCCGCAAGACCATCGATAAAGATTTCACGGCGGTTCAGGGACAGGTGTATTTTTCAAATCCAGATTTCTGGTCGTTGCCGGATGCGGCGCACCGGCTCATTCGCATGTGTCGTGTGGCTCAGCAAAAAGGGCTGCGTTTAGCGCTCGAATTACAGCGCGTTATTCGTACGCATTTAGTTTTGGTCACCGATGCGGTGCGCACCGATAAAGCCTTGGCGCGGGTGTTCCTGGAAATCATCGGTGATCTTGGGCGTACGCGTCCGATTCTCGAAGACATGCATAACTGTGGCTTGCTAGGCGCTTACTTGCCGGAGTTCGGTAATCTGACCTGTCATATGCAATTCGATAGCTATCACCAATTCACTGTCGATCAGCATACGTTATTTGCGATGGGTAATTTAGACGCTGTGACGAATGGGCAGCTCCAAGGCTTGCCGAACATGGCGGACATGTTGGCCACGACCAAACGCAAGGATTTGCTTGGCCTGGGATTGCTGCTCCATGATATGGGCAAATATATGGGTCGTGGTCATGTCGCACGTGGCGCGTTGATGGTGGCGCAAGTGGCGGCGCGCATGGGTTTGGATGCACCAGAAGAAGAGCTGGTATATTGGTTGGTCGAAAAGCATGTGTCATTGTCCGATGCCAGTCGCATGCGTGACTTCCATGAGCCGTCATTTCTTGCTGCATTTAGCGAGAAAATGGGCAATCGTGAACAGCTTGATCTGTTGTACTGCCTGACTTTTGCCGACGCACGTGCTGTCGGTGAAGGCGTGTTGACCGGTTGGCAAGAAGCGATCCTGCACGATCTGCACTCCACCGTCGCGGAGCAACTCAAACGCAGCGGTGGGACGGAGACCATAAGTCGTCATGACCGTTTAGTGCGTGAACTGACGCAGCACGGCGTGAATGAAATCAATGCGCAAGCATTCATCGAAGATTTACCACACAGTTATCTGCATCAGGTGCCTCCGGGCGATGTTCAACGGCATCACGCGGTGTTGCTACGTGCCCGCAGTGAAGGCGTCGGCATCGATTACCAACTCAAAGATAAATATGTACACTTAGCTGCGGCATTGCCGGATCGTCATGCTTTGTTTGCTGATGTCACCGCGACGCTCACCGGCCACGGTTTTGATATCATCGATGCTCGTACCTGGGTGACCGGCAGCAAAATGGTGGTGTATAGTTTCCGCCTGTCGTCGATTTACCCCGCGCGCATCGCCGAACCCGCGTCATGGGAAAAATTCCGCAAAGATCTGCTCGCCGTATCGCAAGGCACGCTGGCCGCTGAGATCTTACTCGAACGCCGACGTAACGCTCGCGTTGGTCCCAAACCTGCTGACAGCGTCTTCGATGATCCGGCCATTAAAGTTGAACAGCGTACGAGTGAAACCTACACCATTGTTGACGTCCACGTGAAAGACGACGTCGGACTGCTCAGCCGACTTTGCCGAGCCATTTCCGAATTCCGCTGCTCAATCGGCTTTGCCTCCATCAATACCATGGGTGACATCGCCGTCGACGTTTTTTACGTCAACCGCGAAGGGCGAAAACTGAGCGATGAAGAAAGCGAAGCGCTACGGCAACACCTTATTCAATCGCTGCACCTGACGTCGAGTGAGGCTTAGCGTTGCGTCAGAGCAATGGTCGGTTTGCGTGTGCTCATGGTTACGTTTTCATCGCTAGCAATAAAGCGGCGATGGAGTTTCGCGTAGGTGCCTTCAAGCGCTAATAATTCACTATGAGTTCCTCGCTCGACCAGGTGACCGTGATCAAGCACTAACACCTGATCAGCGTGACGAATAGTTGATAGGCGATGGGCGACAACGAAGGCTGTGCGGCCTTTAAGCAAGGTTTCTAGCGCGGCTTGTAAACGCGATTCGGTCATGGCGTCGACTGAGCTGGTTGCCTCATCTAGAATCAGGATGCGTGGGTCGGCGAGCATGGCGCGGGCAAAACAAATAAGCTGGCGTTGCCCGAGCGAAACGCCGCTGCCTTTTTCTCCAACCACGGTGTTAAAGCCGTTGCTCAGTTCTGCGATCAGATCAAGGATGCCGAGTCGGCGCACGGCTTCGATGACCTCTTGGTCAGTCGCCGTTGGTCGGCCCATGCGAATATTTTCCATCACGGTACCGGTAAAGAGAATGTTGGCCTGCGTCACGATACCCATGTGATGGTGGAGTGAAGCGGTCGCGACGGTGCAAATATCGTGGCCATCAATCAGCAGTTCGCCGCTGGTGGGCAACCAGAACTTGGCAATCAGATTGATGATGGTTGATTTTCCGCAGCCGGTGTGGCCGACTAATGCGATGGTTTGCCCGGAATCAGCAGTAAAATTTAGGTTATGCAGAACTGTGCGGGTCGGCTCATAAGCAAAGGATACGTTACGAAATTCCACCTGACCACGCAGTTCGGTGAGGCTCTTGGCGTCCTGGGCATCGGCCCAATCAGGTTTGGTGTCGAGCAGGCGAAATACCCGTTCGGCTCCAGCCATCGCCGTCAGTGCTTGGCCGTACTGCGTGCCGATGATTTGAATGGGATTGAAGAACATGCCAGCCAGAAAGAAAAACATAATAATGTCTTCAATGCCTGCTTGGCCATGCAGCGCTTGCCAGCTGCCAATAAACAACATCACGCTGATGAACATCTGACTGTTAAAATCGAGCAAGGGGACGAAAATGGCTGACACCCGTGCGACACTCAAATTGATCCGCGCATGATTGACGATCAGCAAACGAAATAATCCGGCGTTGATGTCTTGGCGAACAAAACCTTGGGTCACTCGAATGCCATTGACGGATTCCGCCAGCGTCGCGGTCATACGACTGTAACTTTCCTGGGATTCGCGAGAGACGCGACTCATGTCGGCGCGAAACAGCCGATTGATCACCCACAGCACTGGGGCCAACGCTAACACCACCAGAAACAGCGCCCAATCGTACCACAGCATCAATATCGCAGCGACCAGCATGTGACCTATTTGGACGGCGCTGACGAACAGCACGTCCTGCACTCCATTACGCACCGAT
Source organism: Planctomycetota bacterium (assembly GCA_043775355.1). GTDB lineage: Bacteria > Planctomycetota > UBA11346 > UBA11346 > UBA11346 > BOG-1363. Next base: position 16,064 of record JAYVSL010000025.1, on the reverse strand, counting down.
TCAACATCCCCGGTGACTCGGCCAATGATGCGGCCGATTTTCGTACGGGTGAAATATCCCATGGTTAAACGGTGAAGATGTTCATGGATGGCGATGCGCAGATCATGCACCACCGCTTCGCCAAGTTGCAGCGCCAAACGCTGGCGAAAATGCGTGCAAAGAACCGTCACCATGGCCAGGGCGAGAAACCAGCCCGCGCCGTGGATGGTGCCGGCCCAATCGCCGTTGGTGATCGGTCCACCGATGACGCGGGCGATGATCCATGCAAGCAAAGGCAGCTGAATGGATCGCAGGACTACTAACACCATCAACCAGCGGACCAGCGAACGGTAGGGTGTTGCGTACGAAAAAAGCCTGCGAATCAGCCCCCATTCCAGCGGGCGTCGATCGTATTCTTCCTCTTCATTGGCTGGCCGCACGACCTGCGTCAGTTTGAGCGCGCTGCGTCGACGTTGCGTGGTTTGTGGATCGGTCATGCCAGGTTGCCACGATCTGTGCTGATTTCAGCGTCGTTTACGTCGTCGACCAACTGCAATTTTGCCACCGCTTGGTACGGACCGTCAAGCGCCATGAGTTCGTCGTGGCTGCCTTGCTGAATGATTCGTCCGTCATCGATGACGACGATCAGATCAGCGCGACGCAAAGTCGAAACGCGATTGGCAATAATAAAGGTCGTGCGTCCAGCCGAGGCCGTGCCCATCGCCGCAAGAATTTCCTGCTCAGTTTCAGCGTCGATCGCGGCGGTCGGATCATCGAGCAGCAGGATCGGTGGCTCTAACAAAACTGCGCGTGCAATGGCCAGCCGTTGACGCTGACCACCAGAAAGTCCGACGCCACTTTCGCCGAGGATGGTGTCGTAACCTCTGGGCAGGTTGGAAATAAAATCATGAGCCTGAGCAATGCGGGCTGCTCGCTCGATCTGGGCCGAGGTCGCTTCGGGATGGCCAAAGGAAATATTGGCGGCAATCGTATTGGAAAATAAAAAGCTCTCTTGAAACACTACGCCAACATTACGTCGCACATCGTCAAGGTCGAGATCGCGCAGATCATGGCCGTCAAGGGTGATGCGCCCAGCCGTGGGATCGTAAAAGCGCGGAATGAGCGACATCAACGTACTTTTTCCCGAACCCGTGGCGCCAAGAATGGCGACACATTGTCCTGATTTTACCGTCAGATTGAGTTCGCTTAAAACACTGGTGTTGGTTTTATAGGCGAATGACACGTGCTCAAAACACAGCGCACCGTGGGCCTTGGGCAGACGAATAGCATTCGTTCGCGTGGCGACCTCCAGTGGCGCATCGATGATTTCAAAAACTCGTTTGGCGCCGATTAAACTTTGTTGAATCGAATTGATTAAATTTGAAATGGTCGCTACTTGTCCGCTGAACTGTTGCAGCAAGCCCGTAAAAACAACTAACCCGGTACCAAGCGGAAGCTGACCATCGATGACCAGCCAACCGCCATAGAGTAACAGTACCGCGAGGTTAAGTTGCGTCAGCAGATCCATCCCAGGACCGAACAGACTGACGCGCCAAAATATTTGCTGTTGTTGATCGCGTACGGCGTCGGTCGCGCGTGCGAACGCCGCACAGGCTTCACGTTCGCGCGCGAAGCCTTTCACGACTTGAATACCTTGAATATCTTCGGTCAGTCGGCCAACCATGGCGTCAACCAGTTCACGGTTACGCGCATAAGCAGGACGAATGTAGTGCGAAAATATCAGCGAAGTGATGAGCAGCAGCGGCGCCGTAGCGAGACACGCCAACGTCAACCACACATGCAACTGAACCATGTAAATGATGTAGGCGATCAGCGACAGAAATAAGATGACGCCCTGAATGATCACGCCGTCGACGAAAAGGCGCAAATTCTGCACGTCGCCAGTGACGCGATTGATGATGGTGCCAGATGCATTGGCGTCAAAAAAGCGAAAACTTAAACGCTGAAGTTTGTCGTACACCGCCGTGCGCAGATGAACCACGATTTCCTTCTGCGTGAGCGAGGCCACTGCCATCGAATAGACATACGTCAGCACCGTTCTTGCCAACGCGAGCATCAGCATAATGCCAGCAATGAGCGCGATGACGCTCAGCGGCGCCCAGGTGGCAGGCGGCGTAAAGCCGAATGGCCACGTCGGCGCGGCGCGCTCAGGGCGAAGCTGGTGATGCAGGAAGTCGATGCCCAAGCCCAAGGCTGCCAATCCCAGCAGCGCGAACGCCAGCAATAACGCTTGATAGCCAAGCACGAGCAAACATTTCCCACGGTATTGCCAACTCAGCGCCAATAGTCGCCGAACGAGCGCCGAATTCGAATGCGGATCAGGATCAGCAACAGGATCAGAAAGGTGGGCCATCACAGGCGCACAAGGTTAATGTGGAATCGAAAATTCTGAATGCAAAAAAGGCGCAGCCCCGTCAATCTGCCTTGCTGGCTGGGATTGCGCCCACCAAGACCGCGACACACTCCCGCGCCATGACCCCAGTCTCAATTCGCGAAGTGAGCAAAAGCTATGACGGGGTGACGCCGGTGTTGGATCGCGTCAGTCTCGATATCGCGGCGGGTGAAATGTTTTTTTTGCTTGGCGGTAGCGGCTGCGGAAAAACCACGCTATTGCGCTTAGTCGCGGGATTCATTGCGCCAGACAGCGGCACGATTCGCTTTGCCAATGATGACGTGACGCAGCTTCCAGTTGAACGCCGTGATCTGGGCATGGTGTTTCAAAATTACGCTTTGTGGCCGCATTTGTCGGTTGCCGAAAATATCAGTTTTGGTTTAGAGATGCGTCGCGTTGCGCCAGCAGAGCGCGCACGCCGAGTCGATGAGGCCTTAGCCTTGGTTGAGCTTTCTGGTTTTGGCGCCCGTCGCATTGCTGAGTTATCTGGCGGCCAGCAGCAACGTGTTGCCCTCGCGCGTGCCCTCGTCATTCGCCCGCAAGTTTTGCTCTTGGATGAGCCGTTATCGAATCTCGACGCTCGACTGCGGCAAACCATGCGCGTAGAAATCCGCCGCATTTGTAAAGCCGCCGGAGTCACCGCGATTTACGTCACGCATGATCGCGAAGAAGCACTGAGCACCGCCGATCGCATTGCGGTCATGGCCGGTGGGCGCTTGGCTCAAGTCGGCACTCCGCGCCAAGTGTACGGCCAGCCGGCCTCGACAGCGGTGGCGACTTTTTTGGGCGATGCTAATTTATTGCCGGGCATGGTTCGCGATGCTGACACGGCGATGTGTGCCTTGGGCGTGCTGCCAGCTTTCGTACCCAAAGGAATTGCCCCAGGAACGGCGGTCACCGTGTGCATTCGTCCAGAACGCTTACGTATCGTTACCAGCGGTGCGATCAGCGGAACGATTGGTGCGCAAACCTATCTTGGTGGCAATGCGGCGTGGACTATTCGCTGTGGCTCAACCGAACTTCAAGTGGTTGAGCAAGCTCCGCCATCACGCGCCGTCGGCGACGTAGTGTATTTGTCGATAACGCGTGACGATGTGGTCGTGCTGCGTACATGATGACTCGTTGGCTTGCCGTGCTGGCTCCGCTTGTGCTGTTGGTGATTCCGCTGGCACTGCGCGAACATCATGTGGCGAGAGCGTCAAAAGCGCTGCCGCTGGTCATCATTACGCCCAATAATGAAGCAATTCGCACGGAGTTTTCCCGTGCTTTCAGCGCCTTTGCCGTGCGTGAGCTTGGCCATGACGTTGAGATCGACTGGCGCACTCCTGGTGGCATGTCCGATATCAGTAAATTGATCAACGAACAATATACCGCCGTTGCCGCCGCACGCTTGCCAGGTTTTGATCGTGCGACGTTTAATAATCCCAAGTCTGTTGATGCCGATGCACGAAAAGCGTTCCTTGCCAGTGAGCTTGGCATTGACATCGATCTGCTTTTTGGCGGCGGCGAATTTGAAAATCGTATTCTTGCTGAGAAAGGCTATCTGGTTGATGCCGGCCTGTTGCAAGCGTTGCCAGAGATTTTTCGCGACGAGGTTATTCCTCAGACCCTGGCCGGTGAAATTATTTACGATGCTCAGGGACGCTACTACGGTACGGCGTTGTCGAGTTTTGGGATTTGCTACAACCCCGATCGTTTGCAGGCCTTGGTATCGCCACGACAGGGACCGTTTGCTCGTATCGAAGATCAGCGCACCTCACCGTTGAAATCATGGGATGATCTGGCTCATCCCGCATTGATGGGCCATTTGGTGGTGGCAGATCCGACCAAGTCAGGATCTGTCGCCGCCTGCTATGTGATGATTTTACAGGAACAATTGGCACGCGCAGTAAAAGGCGGCGGAGCCACTTTCGCGACGGCAACGGCCGAGCAGTTGGATGCCGGTTGGCGTCAAGGTCTGACGTTGATGAAAGCCATGGTTGGCAACGCGCGTTTGGTGACCGATTCGGCGTCGAAAATTCCGCGCGATATCGGTCGCGGCGATGCTATCGCAGGAATGTGCATTGATTTTTATGGCCGCAGCGAAGCGGAATGGACGCGGCAAGAATCCGGCCACGAACGTGTGGTTTTCGTCACGCCGCAGGGGGGCACTTCGATGAGCGCTGACCCCATCGCGTTGCTACGCGGTGCGCCGCATCGCGCAGAGGCCGTGGCTTTCATGCGTTTTGTGTTGTCGGTCGACGGCCAACGTCTGTGGAATTATCGGGTTGGCGAACCCGGTGGCCCGAAGCGTTATGCATTGCGGCGGTGGTCGGTGCGGCGTGATCTTTTCACGCCAGAGCATTTGGCGCACAGCAGCGATCCTGGTGAAGATCCCTTCGTGCTGGCACAATCCTTTCATTTCGAACCGGCGTGGACGGCACCGTATTTCGATCTGATTCGCTCCACCATTAAAGCCGTGGCACTCGATCCACGGCAAGAATTACAGGATGCGTGGCGTGCGATTGTCGCCGCTGATCGTCCGGATTCACCGGCGTGGAAAGAATTTATTTGGCTGCCATATGACTACCGAAATATCGCCGAAGCCAAGAAACGTTTAGCGGAAGATCGCATCACCACCATGCGCGAATGGACTATCGCCGCGCAACATCACTATCGCGCAGCGGCACGTCTGGCACGTGACAGCATGCAGGAGCAGCACTGATGCGCGCGCTCTTCGGCTGGTCAGCCATTGTCCTGGTGACTATTTTTCTTGCGGTGTTCTTACTGTTACCGCTGGGCATCAGCGTCGTGAAAGGTTTATCGCCAGCCGTTTTATACGCCGCCATAGCGCATCCGGTTTATCAACAGGGCTTACTGAATGCCGGCGCCATCGCGGTGGTCAGCACGATGCTGACTATGGTGATCGCCGTGCCCTTGGCGTGGATTGGAGCGCGTTATCGTTTCCCAGGCCAACGCTGGCTGGAAGCGCTGGCTCTGGGACCATTGATTTTACCGCCGTTTGTTGGCGCTATCGGCGTGGCACAATTATTCGGCCAATATGGCGCGGTGAACAGCGTCTTAGTCGCGCTCGGATTGTGCGATCCTGGAAACGGTCCTGATTGGCTGGGCGAACATCGTTTTGCCGCCGTGTGCGTACTCGAAGCGCTGCACTTGTATCCGATTCTGTATCTTGCGACTGCGGCAAGTTTGACCCGCATGGATGGATCACTGTTAGAGGCCGCGCAATTAATGGGCGCCGGACCATGGACGCGTTTTCGCCGCATCGTTTTGCCGCTGATCCGCCCAGGTTTATTCGGCGGCGGCATCGTGGTATTCGTCTGGAGCTTCACCGAATTGGGCACGCCGCTGATGCTTGGGTTTGATCGGGTCACGCCCGTGCAAATTTTTAACGGACTCACAGAACTCGACTCGAATCCCTTACCATTCGCCTTAGTCGTCATTTTGCTGAGCATTTCGGTGGGGCTGTACTTGATTGCGCGTTTGGTGTTCTTGCGTCGTCATGACGCCATGGCCGGCAAACATGCGGGCGTGTGGATTCCGCTGCGCCTGAAGGGCTGGCGTGGTTGGTGCGCAGCCAGCGTCGTCAGCATTATTGTGGCGCTGGCAATCGCTCCGCATGCGGCGGTCGTGCTCATCGCGATTTCAGGATCATGGTATGGCACGGTGTTACCAGCGAGCCTGACCTTACGTCACATCAACGATGCGTTGGCACATCCGGCGGTGATTCCAGGCGTGATGAATAGCGTGATTTACTCCGGTGGCGCAACGGTTTTGGCGCTGATGCTCGGAACCTTCATCGCCTGGGTTTCCACCCGCTGGCGACCACGCGGCTGGCAAGTGCTCGATACCTTGGCGATGCTGCCGTTAGCGATTCCTGGCGTGATTTTGGCGTTCGGTTATTTGGTCATGGTCATGGGCATTCCAGCGCTACGCGCGCTGTTTGATCCCATTCGTGATCCCACCGCGATTCTGATTATCGCATATGCCGTCCGCCGCTTGCCGCACGTGGTTCGCGCTGGCGCAGCGGGCTTGGCGCAGGTGCCGCCAGTATACGAAGAAGCAGCGGCCTCACTTGGCGCTGGTTTAGTTCAACGCCTGCGTCGCATAACGTTTCCGCTCATCGCCGGCAGCCTCGCCGCAGGAGCCTTGTTGACGTTTAGTTTTAGTATGCTGGAAGTCAGCGACTCATTGATTCTCGCCCAACGTCACGACGCCTATCCGATTACCAAAGTGCTGTTCGAGCTCGTCAACATCCTCGGCCAAGGCCCAGCTATCGCCTGTGCTTTTGCCGTGTGGGCGATGTTATTCCTCGCCAGCTGTTTGTGGCTATCGTCCGCCGTACTGGGCCGCGGAGTGAGCACGTTGTTTCGCGAGTGATGCGAACACGAGGGCAATTGAGGTGGCTCTCGCCTGTGAGGCGTAAAAATCAGCTGAACGGTTTGCGCGGAACTTTTTTCTCGCCGCCGTTTGCTTCGGATGACGACTTGGTGGAAAATTTTTCCTTCACCTTGCCGACGCCTTGGGCTTTGAAGACTTCATCAACCGTCTTGGAATCGAGCTGATAAGTCTCGATCAGATAATAACGAATGTAGTCCGGGTCGAGACGTTGTGCGGCCATGCTGCGGACGAGCCGTTCCAGGTCCTTGGTGAACATGGCGAACTCCAGGGCGAAAGGTTCGTGGATGAGCGAGGGCGAAGTTGCAGAATTTATCGTGGGTCGTCAGCCGAAATTATTTGCGCGCGGCGCGAACGCCTTGATCCACCGTCTGGTGAATAGTGAAAATCACTTCAAGACCGAGGATGCCGAACACTTCGCGTACGCTTGGGGCTGGGTTGACCAACTGCAGGCTACCGCCGTGTTTGCGCACTTGGTGTTGTGAGTTGATAAAGACGCCGACTCCGGCACTGGCGATGTAAGTGAGCTCTGCTAAGTCGATGACGATGCGGTGCGATCCGCCTTTGATGGCGGTGTCGAGGGATTTTTCCAATTCAACAAAGGTATGGCCATCGAGGTAGCCGCTGAGCTTGAGCACCAGGACGTCTTCGATGCGCGATTCAGTAATGATAAGGCCTGATTTCATCGATTCGTTCTTGGTGAGTTCGTGAAGCGGTTTGAAATGTTATCCGAGCTTAAGTGCTTGAGTAACGTCGCCTGAGATTAGGCAGACCATTCGCGCGCGGCAAGGCCCAAGCAGCTTTGGGGGAATCGTTCAGATGTCACACGCGCGGGCGATCTGTCCTGGGTGGCAGACGGGGTTGCTGGCGCGTGGTGGTTGAGGTTCTAGGCTGCCGACCATGGCCAAAGTAATATCCATCGAAGATCAATTCGAACTCATTGAAGAGGCCATTACGGCATTGGAGACAGGAGACCTTGGCTTGGAGGCCGCTCTTGGGCGTTACGAAGTTGGACTCAAATCGGTGCGTCTGGCCAAGGCGCAGCTAGATCGTTACCGCGCGCGGCTTGAAGAATTGCGTGGCGATGGTGATTCATCGCCCCAATCATGAGCGGCCCGGCGCGCGTTTTGGAAGCAGCGGAAGATCCAGCGCTTGATGCCGGCGTCATCCTTGCTCAGCCGTTGGTGGAATGGAATGGCTGGCAAGCGGTTCGTCGTCATGGCGGAATGGCCATTTTACCGTGGCGCGGCGATCATTTGGCAGCGACGGCCGAAAAAATAAACAACCGTAGTGATGGTAAAATCCCTGGCGGTTCGTTTTCTCAAGCCTTGGTACGCATTCAAAAAGGTCGTGAGGCGACCTGGCTAACATTGGATGAAGCATGGCGCGCGCTTGCTCCTGGCGGTCGTTTATTGGTGACCGGTAGCAATGAGCTTGGCATTGTTTCTTGGGTGAAACGTTTGGCCGCCGCACTGCAGCAGCCGGTGGAGGTGTTGGCGAATCATTCGCATGCGCGTGTCGCGTTGTTTCATCGCAACGCCGAACCGCAGCAGTTGGAGCAAGGCGAAGCGAAGGCCGTGCCGCTGTGGGAAGCGACTCACGTGCATCCTCAGCCACCGTCGATTGTGGTGCCGCCTGGGGTTTTCAGTCACGGCATGCTTGATGGAGGAACCGCATTGTTGGTGGCGCGTTTAGCCGAAGAAAATTCGTCGCCCTCGCCGTCGCGTATCCTTGATATTGGCTGTGGCGGCGGACATCTCGGTCTGAATGCGTTGTTGCGTTGGCCGCAGGCACACGCGTGTTTCGTTGATGCAGACGCGCGGGCGATCGATGCGGTACGCATGAATCTGGCTGATCACGATCTGGGTCTGCATACGCGTGCGACGGTGGCGTGGTGGGATGTGGCTGAAGCGTTGCCGATGACCGACTTCGATTTGGTCTTGGCGAATCCGCCGTGCCATGCCGGTACCGCTGTCGATTTTACCGTTGCTCGCGCCATGTTCCGTCAGGCCATGGGAGCGTTGGTTTCTGGCGGGCGATTATTGGTGGTGGCAAATCGACAATTGCCGTACGAGGCCGATTTAGCGGCCTTGGGTAAGTTTGAGACGCTGTCGCAAAACGGTGGTTTCAAGTTGCTCGCGGTACGACGGCCCTAGCGTCCTTGGCCGACGCCATACGGTCCTCGCCCCATGAGCACTCGACTTGACGCCTTTCTCAGTCACCGCGGTTTCGGTAGCCGTAGTCAATCACGCGATTTAGTTCGCCGTGGCCGGGTGTCGGTCGATGGCGTGGTGTGTCGCAATCACGGTTTACATATCGATGGCCGAGTCATCGCCGTCGATCGCCGTGAAGTCGTGGTCGGCGTGGCGGGCGCAACGTTATTACTGCATAAACCGCTTGGATTTGCCTGCAGTCATGATCCCAAGGAAGCGCCGTTGGTTGAGGAATTGATCCCCGCAAGTTTTCAACATCTGTCGTTGGAGAGCGCCGGTCGACTCGATCGTGATACCAGCGGGCTTTTAGTGATAACTTCGGATGGTGGTCTAATTCATACGTTGACGAATCCACGTCGTCATTTGGAAAAGCGCTATCGCATTGTGTACAGCGGTAAATTGTCCTACCACGCAGTGACACGTTGCGCCAAAGGTATGACCTTAGGTGACGATCCGAATCCCACCTTGCCCGCTCGGCTTGAGCTTCAAGGCAATGATCATCAAGGGTTGGGTTTGGCGACGCTCTTTTTGAGCGAAGGTCGTTATCACCAAGTCCGGCGCATGATTGCCGAATTAGGCGGCGAGGTCATCCAGCTGCACCGCGACAAAATTGGCGGCCTGGAATTGCCCGCTGATTTGGCGCTCGGCACCATGCGCGAAATCACGGCGGATGAAATGGCCCTTCTCACGTCCTTCTAATGTCTAATGTCCGATGTCCGATGTCCGATGTCTGATGTCGGAGAATTTTCGTCGCCGACATCACGGGGCCGTTAAGTTCAGTGATCCCTGCTCTAAGCCCAACGTCGCATAAAACGACATCGGACATCGGACATCGGACATCAGACATTTAACGAATCAGCTGAGCGAGTGCCTTGAAACATCCGACGCCGGCTTCGCGCTGCCAACGCATGACGATGGTTTCCGTCGGTAAAACCAGGGCTCCCAAGTCGCGCAGCGCGGCGATGGCCATCGTCACGTGGCTCGGTTCGCGGCTCGCGATGGCGTCACCGGCGATGACGACTTGGTAACCACGTGAGATCAAATCAGCTGCGGTGGTCAGGATGCAGACATGGGCTTCGATGCCGGCGATGACCAATTGCTGACGGCCAAGTTGGTCGATCGCGATCGCGATCGCTGGATCTTCGGCGCAACTAAAGTGCATCTTGGCTAAGCGAGGGACCTCTGGCGCTGCTTCGCTGATGTGCGCTAACGTGGGGCCAAGACCGGCGGGATATTGTTCGCTTATCAATCGGGGAATGTGCAATAATCCCGCTGCTTGCAGAAGGATTCGGCAGTTGCGACCAACCTCCTGATCAGCGGCGATGGCGGGGACGACTTTAAGAAAGCGCTCTTGGACATCGATGACCAGCAGCGCGCTGGAAGTCGCATCCAAATCAAGTCGGCTCGTTGCCATGGAACGTTCTTTAGAAAAGGCTCAGTTGACCGCGCGTGCTAACGCGACGGTGATGTTATCGATTCCACCGCGTTGGTTGGCTAAGTCGACCATCGTGACGCAGGCTTGTTCAAGACTTTCCGCGCCTTGGACGATGTCGAACATATCGTCATCGCTCACCAGATCCGACAGCCCGTCACTGCACAGCAGATACGTGTCGCCGATCATCAGGCCCTCAACGGTGATATCGATGGTGACTTGTTCCATGCCGAGCGCGCGCGTGACGATATTGCCGAGCAGTGCGGCCTCGTCGCTGTCGGGATCGAGTAATCCGGCGCGCACGCGCTCACCAACCAAACTGTGGTCTTCGCTGACTTGTTCGATGCCGTCTTTGCACACGCGATAAATGCGACTGTCACCGACATTTACGGTGATGACGCGGTCGAGCATGAAGGCCAAGCCCACAATGGTGGTGCCCATATCGGACAACCCGGTGTCGACGCGGGCACGGCTCAGGATGTGATCATTGGCGCCGAAGACCGCACTCTTCATCGCTTCAATGACGCGGTTTTCATCGCCCCAGTCAGATGGTCGCAGCTGACGCAAACCGTTAGAGACTACTTGCACGGCTAGTTCGCTGGCGATGTGGCCACCTGCGTGCCCGCCCATGCCATCGCAAACAATCATCACGCGATCGCGGATGTCGAAATAGAGTGAGTCTTCATTGTGGTTCCGCACACGACCTTTGTGCGTCAACGCGGCCATTTGCAATTTCACGGCTTTATGCTCCACCCGTGCTGGCGCGGTATGCTGCGAACCAGGAGTTGGAGGAATAGGGAGGCGACTGCTGGAGTCAACCGCAGGACGCGCACCAGCTGCAGGCTTGTGATCCATGGTCACGTCAATCTACCGTCAAAACCAGCAAGGTGGAATCGTCAGCTGGTGGCTGTGGTCCACGGAAGTGGCGGATAATTTCCATAATGCGCGCTACTAGAGCTTCGGCGCCTTGACTGCCGAAGCGGCGCATGACTTCGACTAAGCGCTCGGTGTCGAATTCTTCCTGCTGCAGATTCATGGTCTCGGTAATGCCATCTGTGTAGAGCAAGATGACGTCGCCTGAGCGTACCGTGGTGACCTGTTCCTGAATACTGTTACGGAACATGGGCCCGGTCTTCATGCCGACGACCATGCCCGGCGGTTTGATCTCTTCGACCTTATCATCGTCAGCATTGTAGCGTAGGCTTGGCGTATGTCCGGCACGCGCCCAGGTAATCGTACGAGTGGTTGGATCCAGCAAGGCGTACACCATCGAGACAAATAATTTACCGCCCAAATCGCGAGCGATGGCATCGTTGACGCGCGACAGCGTTTCTGCTGGCGAAAGACCCATGGAGGCGTAGATCTCAAAGGTCTTTTTCGCCATCGACATGATTAAACCAGCTTGCACACCATGACCGCTGACATCACCCATGGCGAAACCGACGCGTCCATCTGGCAGGCGGATATATTGATAAAAATCACCGCTGATATCCGTGCAGGCTTCGTAACAGGCGGCAAAATGGAAACCGGCGACTTCGGGCGGTTTCTGCATCAAACCGGCCTGGACGGCACGCGCTTTGATCATGTCAGTTCGTTCGGCACTTGGCTTTTGCTGATTGGTTGGCGCGTGGGTTTCGGCGTGATCCATCCAACCGAGACCGTGACCGTGCTCGCTATGGTTGTGGTCGTCGCTGCTATACTGGTTTTCACTGTGGTGCGCATCATCCATGTCGGATGATGCTTCGCCAAGCGAACCCAGTGCGGTGCCGTCGAGAAAATTAGTAGACAGCGTGCCAAAAAGCGTGCCGTCTGGGAGTGACTTAGCGGTAGGCGTTGTTGGCTGAGCTACGGGAATCTGAGATAGATTCATCGCGGGCATTGCCGCGGGGATAACTTGAGGCGCGCCTTTGGGCGTGGTATCAGTGCGCCGGTTGACGATCGGAGTTCCATGCGTGACGGGCAAAGCGGGTGGTGTTTGCGTTTGACGGCCAATTGCTGGGCGTGCAATTGGTGGTGTTTGTACGTAGTTGGTCGGCGTGTTGGTGGCTGGACGTGCTGTGGGAACGCTGCCGACGACTGGTGAAGTGGAACGATAAACGCGAGTGCCATCGGCAATGGGCAGCGGCGTACGATGGGTAGGCGTTGGCTGTAAAAACTGCAGCGACTGTGCAGATTCGCGTACCCGAGCTTCTGGTTGTACTTGGTTGGGATCGTTGGCGTACGCCGTGCATTCTCGCAGCAGATGGTGTGTTATTTGTTCAGGTGCGCGTGGCCAGTCGGAGTCATTCTGCACGCGCACTCGGGGCACGTGCACCAAGCAGCAGGGGCAAACCCATAACCCGTGCGCATCAATATAACGCCATGCTGGAAATTGAAGATTGTGTTGGAGCGCCTGCAATAACGCAGGAAAGCGAGCGGCGTGATCACGTGCACGTTGGACATCTTCGGGCTGTGGTCGTACACCACGCAGGTATGATCCGCAGCTGCTGAGGTGATCAGCCATGGCCTGATACACAAAACTGGTGAGTTGACTCCCTTGGATGCGGACCGCCAAAATTCGGTCAAGGCAGGCTGGACAATACCATGTGCCGGATGCGTCATAGACTCGCCATGACGGATCGCTGTCAGCTAAATGAACGAGGTTTTCATACTGTTGTCGGCGGGCGATGACTTCGACTAATTGGATCTGGCCATGGCCGTTACCGAAACCACGGCAGGATTCCATATGCATGGTAATGGAATCATCACGACTACGTCCAACACGGCGATTGATGACGCTCAAACAATAAGGACAGATCCATTTTCCATTCATCGCGAAGTAACCCCACAAGGGATCTTCGGTGAGTTTACTTTTCACCATTGGCCCCAGGGCCACGGCAGCACTGCCGGTTCTGCTGACCGGTGGCAGTCGCGTGCCACTGGGCCTCTTTTTCGGTGCTTGCGAGTCCATCGGCGGAGAAACGTAGTACCTGTCAGAAGATGGACAACCAGAGGATACGTCTAGATTTACGTTTGCCTGTTGACCATTCGTCGTTGCTTATTCAGGCAGCCGTATCCATGGAGAGCAAACAACGTACGCCGAGCTGATTGCGCTCGGCCAAGGTATCAGCGGCCAACCCGCAAGCGTTCGGCAAGGTAGTTGTCTAAATAGCTATTCGCTTCAATGGCTTTGGCGGTCGATTCGACGTCGTATTCGACCCGGCGAAAGATGACTCGTGGGGCGGAGACTTCGGTATCGAGTAGACAATAAGACGCGCGCGTATCACCGTCGCGAGGCTGGCCAACCGAACCGATATTCACCAGGGCTTTTTCACCGGGTTCAACGAAATAGGTGTGGCCCCATAAATCGCTGGGCGGAGTAAAGGTCAGATCTTCAAGGAAAACGCCGGGAATATGCGTGTGACCGACGAAACAGACATGCCCGATGAGTGCGAAAATTTCCTGCATTTTAGCCGGATTCGCGACGTCGCGTGGCATCACGTATTCGCGTGTGGGCTGGCGTGGGCTGGCGTGGGTGAAAAGGAAATTTCCGTCTTGGGCATGGAGCTGCAAGTTTTGCAAAATCTGCCAACGGTTCTTACGAGTCACTTCGTCGCCGGCGGTCTTCAAGTGATCGCGGGTCCAATCGATCGCACGTTTGGCTCTGGGATTGAAATTTTCCGCGCCAAAAAGCAGCGCTTCTTCGTGATTGCCCATCAGTACCGCTCCGCAGCGGCGCACTAAGTCGAGGCATTCCCCAGGGTAAGGTCCATAGCCGACCACGTCCCCGAGGCAGATGACTTTTTCGGCGCCGTTTTCTTCCATGTCGGCAATCACTTGATTCAGTGCCGAGAGGTTGCCGTGAATATCGCTAATGAGTCCGAGGATCATGTAGCGCTTACTTGAAGCCTTGCGCCGCACGACACAAGACCCTGGAAGAGTGGAATATGGCGCAGGCCTGGGAACTGTAGCATCCGCCAAGATGGTCCTCGCCAGGTGAACAGACCTCAAGGATGCCAGATGGCACGAGCCTTGCGTTGGCAGTCAGGTAACTGGAGCCCGCCATGATCAGCGCAACGAATTCGAGCACTCAATCGTCAGCATCTGCCGGGGACACGCAGGCATCAGCGTTCCGCAATGCGGACTTCCTGAAAATCATGTTGAGTGAACTGGCGCATCAGGATCCGCTGGCCCCACAAGAGACTTCTAAAATCGTCGAAAACATGCAGAAATTGCAGGACTTGGCAAATACTCAGTTCACCAAATTCCGCGGTGACTTGTCGTGGGCGCAGCAATTAATGGGTAAGTCAGTCAACGTCCAGCAGTCGATGATCTCTGCTGGCGAAAAACAAAAGTTGATCGATCAGGGTCTAAATCCCGATGTTGGATTTGGCAGCGTGAAGGGCGAAGTCAGTTCTTTCCGGCAAATTAAGGAAACGGTCTACGTCACCATCGCTGACCACGATTACCCCATCGATAACGTCAAACAGGTGTTGCCACAGCACAACAACCCCGACTACCTCGCCAACATGGCGGGCAATTTGCTCGGCAAGACCGTGGGTTATAAATTGGACGATGGAAATGTGGGCAAAGGCCAAGTGACTAATGTTGCCTATGACACCGCTGGCGAGTTGGTGCTCAACATTGGTGGCCTAGCGATCCCGTATGCAAACATGGTTCAGATTGGTACCTGAGGTCGAAAAACGGGATCGCCGCAGATCGTCGCAACCTGCGCTTTTGCGCTCTTGCGCCTGGGCGCCGGATCACAGCCTGCCGCACCCGTGAAGCCACCTCCTCCATTTATTTTGCAGTCGTTCAACGCGCTCATTTCGATCGGCAGCATCCTGGCATTAATGCTGGGCACCGTTCGCTGGACGTCGTGGGACTGGTCACCGTGGCAAATCGGTGTGGTGACCACGGTGGTGAATCTGTGTTACGGCGGCCTGGTCTTTATTGGCGGGCGCTT
Source organism: Planctomycetota bacterium (assembly GCA_043775355.1). GTDB lineage: Bacteria > Planctomycetota > UBA11346 > UBA11346 > UBA11346 > BOG-1363. The sequence goes on along the minus strand of JAYVSL010000025.1, from coordinate 684 downwards.
GGCGGATCGTTGGGGACGCGCACGCAGTGGCATCCTTGGGTCTGCCATTGGTTTGAGTGGTTGCACGCTGGCGATGGTATGCGATCAGCAATGGACCACGGTGGTTGCCGCGATGAGCGGATTCGCTGGCGCCGCAATGTTTTTTCCAGGCTCTGCCGGATTATTTTCCGATGCCGAAGGTGCTGCCGGTGGTAAGCCACCGCTGCTGCACGCAAAAATCCGCAGTTACAATTTGGGTTGGGGCGTCGGCAATTTAATCGCGTTCTTGTTGTTTGCGTGGTTATCCACCGTTGCGCCGTGGATGGCGTATGGAGTCGCCGCAGGGTCGTTCTTGTTGGTTGGCGTCGGCTTGTGGCGGTGGCGTCACTTGCCACCGCGTCCTCCGGCACCCAGCGGCGATCGCGCTCCGCATGCTGCCTTGCCCCGGCTTTTGATTATGTACCGGATTAATCTTTTCTTCGGTTGCACGCTGTGCATGGCGATGATCACGCAGGTGGCCAAGGGACTGACCGATGCCCAGGTGAGCGTGGATGACGCCAAAACCTTGGCCAGCGGCGCGCTGTCGGCATTTTCCGTTGGTTACATGCTGGTATTTATTTTACTCGGATCGTGGACCGGTTGGATTTTGCGTCCGTGGAAATTATGGATCGGCCAACTTGGTTTTCTGCTTGGCGCCGCCGGATT
>JAYVSL010000024.1:0-1570 GCA_043775355.1 Planctomycetota bacterium | reverse complement strand
TGCCACCTTCGCTTTTACGGCCACCGATGACATCGGCGCAAATGCCAAACTCCTGCACCAAGCGTTGGTCGATGCTGGTCGTGCGGGCGCGAAAATTCTGCTGACGCCCGAATGTTCACTCGTCGGATATCCCGGTGCGGCGCGCGAGAATTTACACGGCATCGATTGGTGCCGCGTTGGCGATGAAGAAGAGGCTTTAGAATTAGCCGCGCGGCGTGCGAATGTGGTGCTGGTGTTGGGCACCGCTGGTCCGTTCGGTGAGACTCAGACGATCAGCAATGATGCTTTGGTTGTGAATGCCGGGCCGACGCCACTGCGTTATCGCAAACGCGCATTAACGCCCGGTGATACCAAACATTTCATCGCCGGTGACGAACAACAACCTGCGACCATCACCGTCGCCGATTGGACGCTGGGCTTGACGATTTGTTATGAGCTACGTTTCAGCGCGATCTGGGCCACTCAAGCGCAGGCTGGCGTCGATGCATTTTTATCCATTGCGCACATGGCTGGACCTGATGTCGATCCTGGCACCAAGGCCGAGGTCATTGCCAATTTGTATAGTGCTCGTGCTGCCGAATGGGCGACGCCGCTTTTATTATCCAACACCGCCGCACCAGATCGCTGGGTCGACAGCGGTCACTGGGATGCACGCGGCGTGCGCATGGCGAAACAAGCTGAGGGCTTGATGCTGACGACGTTGCAGCCACGGACAAACTTGGCGCCGTGGTATAGCAGTTTACGCGCGGAATCGTTGCGCCGTCATTTTATTCGTTGATGTGATTGGTGGTGGCCGGTCTGTAACCGACGGTCGCCGGTGGTGATGGGTCAAGCCTGCTCTGGTGCGTTGGGACCTGTCGACATACTCCGCCGCCATGAACCACCGCGACCATTTCCCTGCCGTGCTGTTGTCCCTTATCACTTTGGTCGGTTTCACTGGCTGCGTGCGTGACTCCAATCGTTGGACCGCGCAGGATGCTGCTGCGAAACCCGCAGACGTGTCGGTCGATCAAGCTGGCGGCAACACGCGAATCGTGCTTTTTCCTCCGGTTGCTCTCGGCGCTTTGGCTTCGCTCAACCCGAACGCGCGGCTGGCATTCGCCCACGATATGGCCAATCGTATCGATCTTTTGGGTAAGGACGCTGATGGTCGTGTCGGCGAAAGCTTACCTGAATCCGGTTCCACCGAATGGGATCATGGTCGAGTCGCTGCTGCGGGCGCCGCCCATTTGGTCGTGCTGACCAAAGTGGTGGAATTACGTCGCGTAGACGGTGCCGCTGATGTTCATGGCGTCATTGATCGTCAAATCGCGGTGATCGAAGTCCGCGCCATCGACGTCGATGGTCGAGTCGTGTTGAGCCGACAAGTCAAAGGCGAAGCCCCAGTAGCACGAAGCGGGAAATTTATCGGCCCTGCGAATGAACCGGAAAGTCTCGCCACGTGGCAAGCGCTGAGCACCGCGTGTGGGCTGGTCAATACGTACCTCGCTGAGCACCAAGATTTGCGCAGCGTCCCAAAACAAGAAATCCCCAACGGGATCAATTTAATCGACGTGGCCTTCGATTCCGA
>JAYVSL010000023.1:0-10688 GCA_043775355.1 Planctomycetota bacterium | reverse complement strand
CGCTCTTCGCCGCTCTTCGCCGCTCTTCGCCGCTCTTCGCCGCTCTTCGCCGCTCTTCGCCGCTCTTCGCCGCTCTTCGCCGCTCTTCGCCGCTGTCTTGGTCTGATTCCGCTTTGCTGCGTGGTCCGTTCTGACTTCCGCCCGGAACATTCTTGTTTCGCCCAGGCTAGTGCTTCGTCAAAGCCATAAAGAAGAGACTACAGGCCACAGGCCACGGACCACAGGATCGTGCTGCGACGTCGTACAAAACCAGTAGTCCGTTGCCTGTGGCCTGTAGCCTTTTCATAAGCTTAGAATTCGGCGTTATTGCTCTGACACAGCACTAGGGCAGAGAAGTGCGCGGCAAGGATGATAATCATTCAACACGATTCCTCAGGCGATATTACTGCCCATTTGTCGCGCATTCAGTTCTGAATGATGTTCTGTCACAGAGGGTTAGAACGGGTTAAAACGAATCGACAGGGTAATTTGGACTCATGCACGTTAGCGTACGTCGCTGGGTCACGTCGTTTCCAAATATGGGCTTTGCTGAAAGAACAGAATTCCTGAAAGGAATCAGGAGGTGGGAACATTTGGCCAGCAGGGACGCCGAAAGTACGGTCCTTGTTCTGGTGGGTAATGCTTTGCCGCAGTCCGCCTTCATCTTTTGGAGATACGCAGTCAGTATTCGCTTATGTAAATAGTAATTCAAGATCGTTTTCTGAGTATTGGCACTTTGCCAGGCTCAAAGAATTTTTATGCGATAAGCAGATTTCATGATTGAATTCTGATGATTATTTATTTGTTTATTATCGCATTATATCAACGTTTTGTGTTTATTTATCCTGTGTGGAGTTCCGAAAGAGACTGTCCGTTTTTTATTTTTGACAGCGTCTTACTGACATGCGAAAGGATAAATTCATGATATTTTTTTTGCGTCATTTTTTGCGTCATTTTTTGCGTCATAGTGCGGATCAAATTCATTTCGTTCCTCGCGCTACCCAGACGAGCCGAGGGCGGCGTGGCTTCACCCTTTTCGAAGTCACTCTATCGCTGGTCTTGGTGAGCTTCGGCGTCATCAGCGTCATGATGTTGTTCCCCATCGGCATTAAAGCCGAGCAAATGGCGCGCTTGCGGCTTTACGCCGGAGCCAAAGCGGAAGAGATCATCGATGGCTTTGCTACCCTCGCGAACACCAATCCTTCCATTGAAGTCGAGGCGCCCAATGCGTGGGATGTTCCCTCTGGTCACCGACCCTTTTGTCCGGATTTAGAATCGCGCATGGTTGGACATCGGACGGGGATTATGCCTGTGCCGTTGGAAATCGCGAAGCGCTTGGATAGCAACAATGATGAGATCCATAAAATATTGAGCGAAGGCGGGCAATTATATTATTCTCAGGCCACCGGCGCCACTGGGCTTGAGGAATCAGGTGTCAGTGCCTCTGGTGCGAACATGGGCTCACATTCATTATCTCAGCGCTTAGTTTTTGCAGTGACTGGTTACGCGCAAAATAACAATGTTCCTTTTTTGGCGCAGAAATCATGGCCGTACTATTCAGCGTATCCGTCGCCGCCTGGACATGGATTTAAGGATAAATTTAGAAATACCGAGGCTGGGTGGCGATCTAATCCTCCTGTGATTACGGACAGTGCTTTCCGCTGGTGCGAACGGGATCCGCGTGACATTATTTTATGGGAAGGCGTAACGGGTAGTGAAGGTATTACAGGAAGTCTTGATCCCGATATTAAGCAGATCTTTGTTCGCGGTTTTCGACCCTATAGTATGAACCCCGCTTCAGCGGTGCCGCCTCTTCCAGCTGACCCGCTGTATTATTCATTGGGTGGCGCTACTCAGTATACGCAGGTCGCATTATGGTATTGCCTTAGGAAAGGACTTTTGCCATCAATTTATGACCCGGCTATCACCGTTCCAATGGTCGACGCTCAGACAAGTACTGAATTTTTTCGCACGACCATTCTCGACGACGATAAATGGAAGTACGTCCAGGCGCTGCGCTTTCTTTCGCATGCCGCCACGTGCATGACCAGATGGAAAAATCAAACGGAGTTAAGTGGAAGCGGTGTAAATATAGCGCCATTTTTGGTCGACGGGGTTGCTTCGCCGAGCATCAATTTGACGCACGATAAAATCGTCTATTACCACGAGCTCTGCATGCGATTGGTTAAATTATATTCCGCAAGCCAACCGTACGATTGGGGTGCGCCACGTCCGACGCAGAACCCATTATTTACCGACTATCCGTTGATTGAATATGATCTCTTTACGTTGACTTCAGGGCCAATCGCAGGATCGAGCCCGGTAGCAACGGCTAAGCAGTGGAAACCGGTAACCGCTCGTCCGGTGCGCAATATCGGCCGCAGTTACAGTTTCCCCAATACCCCAATCCCTAGCTCTACTTGGGGGGATTCGCAAAACTTTACCTTGGCGAAGCCATTCGCCCCAGCGGAACGCTGTCGGCAATTAGTATTCTGGGCGGTTGACTGGATGTCATACGAGGATTGCGAAACCGCACCGAGCGCGCCGATTGATGCCAGTAAATATTTATTTTCAGCCCCGCTAGCGGGACAGAATTTCGACGACCGCATGAATGCGTGTACGTGGTGTGATCATCATGTTTACGCCTTCCGAAACGCGGAAAAATCCATTGCTTACTGGGATCCATTAGTCCCAACATTGGCTACAGGAACGCAGATCTATAACCCAGAAAAAAGAGTGCTGAATAACGATGGCAACGGTAAAGACGAGGGATCCGGCGTGAACAATAAAAATATTTTCCTTGGTCTTTATGGCGCCGATCGAAATTTCGATGGGATACTTGATCGCGGCTTATTAAAGAAGTCCATACGTCTGCGTGCATCTACGGTTGCTCGGTACAATTTTTATGATCCACGACTGACGGTCGTTTTTCGCTAAGGTAAATATGAAAAAATCACCAATCTTCGTATCAAACGGTAATCATGGATTTACGCTGATTGAATTAATGATCTCAGTCGCCCTTGGTTCCTTGGTGGTCTATACAGCTACCGCTGGTTTTCGCGTGGCATCACAAAGCATGACGACGGCGAACCGGCTTGGGGTTGAGAATGCGATTATGCGCGCCGGCCTGCAGCAAGCGCATGACCGCCTCGATTTCTGGACTGATTGTGACAATCCTGAGATTATCGATGAGCAGAAATTGCGTAACCCTGCTGGCGGAATAGGTAATGGCGGTCTTCCATTTACTCCGATGAAAGACGTCTTTCCGTATGTCCCGAATGCTAATCCGGAGCTTGCTACCGGATGGAATCCCAGTGAAAAGTGGTCGCCAAATGAATCGCGCACATGGTGGCACAATAGTTTAGCAGAAAACCATGACACGAATTTGATGTTGGGTCGTTATGCCTTGTTCGCTAACTCGAAATCATCTTTTGATATCCCACTCTATCACCCTCCAAATGCAATAAATTCCTCTAGGGATATTCCGGCATATGGTTCCGTTAAGGTGCCGCATTCTTGGCTATCAAATCAAATTTGGGGTATGCACAGCGCACTGGGATTCTATGGGTACTGTGATTATCTACCCGCCGGAACGATGTTCGGATGTTCTATTTATGAAGATACCGGGCCGGATAGTGGACAAATGAATGCCGACGGCATGGCAACTTTTTCCTTAAACGGATATTTCTCATTTGGCCCCAATGCCGTGCTCTCAACTAAGGGTCTCTGGCGGCTTAGTACGTTTTCCGGGTACGGACTTGTCAACCATACGTATCCTGGCTTTGACAATGCATCTTTACAGCGGGAGGTTTATGATGTTGGTTATAACACAGGTACGAGTGCAAAAGTGAAAAACTTCCTCGCTAAAGTTAACTACGCTATTCCGACCATTTCGTCAGGCGGTCCAGCCGAATGGCCCAAGGCCGAGGTATCAGTCGGGCGGATGATCAAGACCGCGCGATTTATTGCACTGTGCTCGGTAAAAATGACCAGCCCGTTCAGTGGCGAAACCGTTCAGTTGAATTTTTCGAGTTTCAGCACCAGCTTACGTGGCGCGCGTCAGCAACGGGCACTGAAGGGTGGTTGGGCGAAATGGGATAATGCACCACTGGTGGTGAATGATGACACCTTGGACGACACACCTGGAGTTGTTCCATGACACGTGGCGGCACTATTTTAATTATTGTTGCTGGCATCTGTGCTCTGCTCGCCAGCCTAACCTTGGCATTCATTGTACGCACGCGAGCGTCGACGGAAGAAACGCTGTTATACGAAGCAGAGGTTCAGGCGCGGATCATGTTGGTCGCAGGTTGCACGTATGTCTGCGAGGCGGCACGCATCGGCTACGATACCGCAATTGGTAATGAACATGAAGAAGCATTTGGTTGGATCGACGTCCGTGATGGTTCCGAAGGGCCAAACACGCGTATAACAGGCGGCACGGCGACGTCGGTGAAACCGTTGTTTTCACCATTGTTGGTAGAGCGCCGCAAACCCGGTGGCCCAGCGGTGCGTCCGTTGTGGCCAGCGAAAGGGAGCGTGGCGCGCTGTCCGATGTATGTCATGGAGCGCCCGCCATACGCGGTCGAACTTACCGCAGTTTATAATCCCATCGTGACTGATCCAGCGAGTCCGCTGTTTGGGGTGCCCTATCTTCTCAAGCCAGATCCTCAGCCGGTCGATCGGGTTAGATTTATGGATAAAGACGAACGACCGCGTCCTGAATCAGTGGGTCGTTCGTGGTTTCGAGTGTATCGCGAGCCGCGTCTTTCGGCACCGGTCTCCCCCAGTACTGCACCCCCTCTTCCTGGCGATGGGCCTGCCACTTTCATTATCACCGTTGGGGGTGGAGGGACTTTAGGCTGGCGCGATTACGATGAAGCATTGGCCGCAGGTAGTAATTACGCCGCTGAGTTTAATAACGACCAAAGTTTTTTCGAAACCCTTCGCGCCCAAGAAGTACGCATGTGGTTTCGTATCGAATGGAGCCCCACGGTCGCTAGTTCAATGGATCACAATATCGCGAATTCCTGGCGTTTATTGGATAACACCCCTCCCGACAATAAGACTCATACGTACGAAGATATTTTCGTATCCTTTCCGATGAATGTTTCGGACAGCGTCCGCACACAGGCCCACGCTCACAATATGTGCGGTACCATTCGCTGGGTGCAACGCCTACGGAAAGAACCCACCGAGTGGTGAGGCTTCGTTCGTAAAGCGCGCCGTCATCTTGGTACCGCCATCACCTGGATGACGTGGTGCACCGGTACCATGGCGGCTGCAATGGCTGCCGCTAACGGCGCTCGCACGGCTTCGGTTTCCGTCGCGGTTTTCTCGATATCAGCTTTCCCTGCTTTACCGTGAAATTCATTTTTGATCTGCTTGGTCTCGTAAGCCTGTTTCGCCGAAATAGCATCATCAACTTTCTTGAACGCATCGCTGAAGGGATTGATCATGAAATCGTCAGCAAGGTTCACGCCGGTCGTAAGTTGTTCCTTCGTATAGGTACGCGATTCCATACCCCAGGTGACGGTATATTTCGCCGCCGTGGCGCCATTGGCGATCAGTACAAAGCGATTGAGCTCTTGATTGAATGGCACCAGGGTCATGCCTGAACGAATGGAATTATGCTGATCAAGAGCTCCGGTGGCGCAGAACGGATAGCGCGAACTCGTCAGAGCAATGTCACTGCCGCTGACTTTGGTTACCTGATGGCCAGCGCTGGCCGTCGCGGTCTGTTTAGCTAAATCGATCGTGATGGTGCCAATATTTCCATCGCAACCGAGTCCTTTCAAATACGCATAGGCCATGATCAGGTGTCCTGCCCAGTCTGGATGGACGCCGTCATTGCCAGCGACTTCATAAGTCGCAGCGTAACTTTTCTTTGCTGCCCAAAAGCTGGTGTACATCGGCCAGAATACATCGGCAAAACGTACGTCGAGTTCATTGGCAAGGTCGATGTCGATATTTCGAAATGCACAGAGGGTCAGATTGAGATCCTCAACCGTGCCGCTCGCGGTCTTGACCCATCCCGGCATTTTCCCAACTGGGCCGGGTGAACCGATGACGACGCGCGCACCAGCTTCTTTTAATCCTTTCGCCACTGCGCCATAATTTTCACGATACCATTTGGCGGTGGCTTCATCGTAGGGCTTGTAGCGATGATCATTCATGCCGTAACACAGCGTCGCGATGGTTGGCTTAAAACGTAGACAATCTTGCACCATGCGTTTCTTAAAACCTTCTGCGGTTTCACCACTCCAGCCATACTGGCGCGCGGTGATAGCTAGTTCAGGCAGCGCCACCGTCAGATACGTTTCGATCATGCGCGAATACATCCGCTGCTCGGTGATCGAATCACCAATGATCGCCAAACGATCGTCTTTGTGCAGCAATAACGTGGTATAAACCGGCGCTTTGACGGCGTTGAACTTGGCAAACTCAGCGCCCTCCGGTTTGATTTCAAAGGACTCAACCGCGATCAGCGGGGCTGACCACATGGCGAGAACAGCGAACAAGCAGGGGAGGAACGTGCGCATGGGATGTGACCTGAGGGTAGGAAATGTGGTGGGAGATGGAATACGCTGGCCATCGCCAAGCGTTGTCCGACGGATGACCGATGCATGTTGAATAGCCGCAGTAATCCATGAGCGCACAGGGGATACTTTGATGTTGAGTTTGACTTACCCCAGTTCGTTCAGCGATAATGAATTGAGCTTAAACGACTTTCACATTTAGCCGCATCACCGCCGGTACGCGTTCATCCGGAATCAGAATTCCGTGAAAATTCAGAGGGTCTGCGCCGCTGATGTCGATGGCAAGTTCGTCGTTCGGTGGATGACGGAGTTGCTCCGCTGCTTCGGGCAGCGCAAACTGTTCGCCGCTGAATCCCGTAACGAAGCGACCGCCGCGAACTTCTCCGGCAAGTTCCATGCGTCGGAAAGCACGCAGTAGATCGCGCCAGGGAAGTGGTTGGCGCTCACGTTCGATAGTCTGGCGAAAGACCACGCCCGTACGTTTAAGGAGTTGTCGGGCGACGAACGTGGCCTGGTCTTCGCTGGCCAATGCATCGACCGCGAGTGCTTGTCCGACGTGGCGCAGGCGACTCCAGCGTCCGCCTGGGGTCAGCGCACGTCCGCGACGTTCGGATGATAATAACAGCCAGCGCATCGCGCCGTAAGTATCGCACGTAATCAAACCATGGGCGATGAGTTCGGCTTGCGCCATTTCGGTGTGCTCAGGTAATAGTCCGCTCGCTCGCACCAGTTCGTGTTGAAATAATGCTCCACGTGCGTCGAGTGCCGATAATACCGCGCGCGCATTTCCACCGAGCGTTTCGTTTTCCACTGGTGGCGCGAGCGCGAGCCAGTGATCGAGGTCAACGCGTGGCAGTAAGCAAATAGGTACTTGCGAGAGCGATGGACGGCCCGAAGCGGGGACGCTCCATAGTCGGCCCCAGGCGACTTCGCCGGACAAACATAATTGGTCGAGCCATTCCGCTTTAAATCCACGCACGCGCAGTGGTAAAATTTTTCCCGTCCATGCAGGTCCAGGCAAAGCAAATCCTGCAAGGCGCGTGATCGCCGCCAAGACGCCACGCGGTCCGTCGAGTTGGGTATCGGGATGGGCGCCCTGCCAACGGGTCAGGAAACGCAGAAATTGTTCGGCAGAAACTGGTTTCCATTCGCGTCGCTGACGATCGAGCATTAAACGATGAATGCGCGCCAGCAGGCGGCGATTACACCACATTGCCTGACCAGCCAGTTGCGTGCGCAAAACTTCTCCGCGCGTTTCTAGTTCGACATAGATGGAATCATCACTCGCGATCGGCCCCAGCGCTTCGAGGCGACCGCGCGTCAGCGCCAGTAGGTCACTGCGGTCGGTTTCCGTCGCGAACCAACGATCATGATCATGCACGACTCGCCCGGCACTGTGCAAGTGAGCGAGCCAAGCTTCCCATGGCTGCGCTTCTTCGTTCGTGACATATCCCATCCAGCGCAGCGCTTCATGCACATCTTCCGCATCGCGCGGTTGCGGCCACGCTTGCTCACGAATCTCTGCCACCGCCAGCGGATCAAGAGCGGTCGCTGGTGGAGGTGCGCGATTGCCAGCAGGCGCAATGGCGCGCGTGCGCCGTTCTTCAAATGGAGTGTCGTCAAGAAAGGCGTAGGGCGCGGCCGAAATAATGCTGCGCGCGAAAGGGCTTGCCTCGGCGGTCTCTACCGCGCGGGTGGCGATGCGCCCGCTGCGGATGCCGGCAAGCACCTGCATCAGTCCGTCGATATCCATCAATTCGGTTAAGCAGTCCGTGATGGTTTGTTGGACCAGCGGATGATTAGGAATGGGAAGTGGTCCTCCGGGAAGATTTTCCGGACAAGCTAATACTTGTGGAAAAGCAGCTACCAAGGCGTCATTCGAACGAATGCGGGTTAAGAAGGGCGGAACTTTTTTTCCGCCGTTAAAACGCTCAACCAATAGCGCGCGTTGGATGTTCCAACGCCAACGGGTTTCAAATTGTCCGCCGGTAATGCAGGCTTGCACCAATAAATCGCGCACGCTGGCAGGTGAGAGATAGGTAAATACTTCCGCTAATGGAAAACTAGTGGTGGGCGCGAGCGATAACAGAATGGCTTCTTCCGTCGCTGCCGCTTCAAGCTCAAAACCAAAGCCACCGCAAAAACGTTTCCGCAGCGCAAGTCCCCAGGCGCGGTTGATGCGCGAACCAAACGGCGCGTGAATGATCAACTGCATGCCGCCGCTGTCGTCGAAAAAACGTTCGGCGATAACCATGGTTGAGGACGGCGTCGCACCAAGCGCGGCTTTACCGGCGCTGAGGTAGGCATGCAATTGTGCTGCTCCACCGGCATCTAGACCAACGGCGGTGCCCCACCCTGGACCATCGCAATCTTCGCGCACATGACCAACGGCAGAGGAAAGTTCGCGTGAACGTCCGGCGGCTTCACCCAGCCAAAAGGGAATTGTTGGCGGCGCTCCGGCGGCATTGACAACCCGGACCACGCCTGCGCGACCGTCGACTCGCAGAATGCGCCAACTGGTATTGCCCAATTGAAAGATGTCCCCTGGGCTGGATTCGAGCGAAAAATCTTCATCAAGCGTACCGACCAACGTGTCGCTGGGATCTTCGCGTACTTGCATATTGGCGTTGTCGGGAATCGCTCCGCCGGAAGTCACCGCCACCAACGGCGCACGTTTCGCCGCGCGCAAACGGCGATTGACCCCGTCGTGATGGAGCAACGCGCGGCGTCCACTGGTGTGCAGCGCCACCACCGCAGCAAAATCATCACGGCTCAATTCACGATACGGCCACGCACGACGTAAACAGGCGTAGAGCGCGTCTTCATCCCACACTTCCGCGACACAAGCCGCGACTAATTGTTGTGCCAACAGATCAAGCGGCTGAAGCGGCTGAGGAATGCGATCAAGTTCTTTCAACTGCACAGCACGAATTAGCGCGGCAGATTCCACCAGTTCATCGAGGGTGAGGGGGAATATCCGGCCCTTCGGCGTGCGATGGATGCCGTGACCTGCGCGGCCCACGCGTTGCAGAAAAGATGCGATGGTGCGCGGCGAACCGACTTGAATGACTAAATCGACATCGCCGATATCGATGCCCAGTTCAAGCGAGGCGGTGGCGACCAGAACTTTTAAGCGACCTTCTTTCAACCGTTGTTCCGCGTCGAAACGTCGCTCTTTGCTCAGCGAACCATGGTGGCAGGCGACGTGTTCTTGTCCCAGGCGTTCACTCAGACGCAGCGCGAGGCGTTCAGACAACTTTCTCGTATTGACGAACACCAACGTGGTGCGGTGTTCACCGATTAAGGCGACCATGCGTTCATAATTTTCGCTCCAGATTTGATGCGAACCAATGGCTTCTAACGGAGATTGCGGCACTTCGACGCCAATGTCCATGTGCCGCAGATGTCCGGCATCAATGACCGTGCAGGTACGCTCGACGCCAACTAAAAAATCAGCAATGTCGCTCAGCGGTTTTTGCGTGGCCGATAAACCGATGCGTTGAACCGGGCCAGTCAACGCTTCCAAACGTTCGAGTGACAAGGCTAAATGGGCGCCGCGCTTATTGCCCGCCAAGGCGTGAATTTCATCGACAATGACCGTGCGCACGGTGCGCAGCATCCCGCGACCACCGGCACTGTTGAGCAATATGTACAACGACTCTGGCGTGGTGACCAAAATGTGTGGCGGCTTGCGCACCATCTTCGCTCGTTCCGACGCGGCGGTGTCACCGGTACGAACGCTCACGCGAATGCGCGGTACGAATGCATCAGCCGTCGCAATGCCAGCGAGGGGGACCTCTAAATTTTTCTGGATGTCGTTGCTCAGCGCTTTGAGTGGCGAGATATATAATACTTGCGTGCCATCACCTAAATATGGTCCCTGTTTGACCAGCGCGTCGATGGCGCACAGAAACGCCGACAATGTTTTTCCTGTACCGGTTGGTGCGGCAATCAGCACGTTGGCCCCGGAACGAATCGCTGGCCAACCCTGCCGCTGTGGCGGCGTGGGCTCGCCGCAATGGCGTTGCGTTAGGCAAAATGCCATGAATTACCGGGTTTTTCTGCAAATTGGCACTTGACATTCAGCTCCGAAAAAATTTTCGGGACTTATGGCTATTCCCCGTTCCTTTCCTCGCGCAGCGAGTTTCGCTGCCTTCCTTCACCTCTTTG
>JAYVSL010000022.1:0-8800 GCA_043775355.1 Planctomycetota bacterium | reverse complement strand
AAAGCGTGCGCCACCTTGGTCCATGTTTTCTGCCGTCAGGCTACCACCATGCGCAACACATATGCGTCGCGCTACTGATAATCCGAGTCCGGTACCGTTGACCTTCGTCGTATAGAACGGTGTAAACAACCGTTCAGGGTCAGTCCCAAGCCCGGGACCGTCGTCTTCCACCTCAATCTCAAGACACTGGTGATGAACCACAGCGCGGATATGACAGTGATGACCGGGGCCGAGGGCCTGCGAAGCGTTCTCCAGCAAATTGATCAACACTTCCTGTAATTGATCATTGTCACCATGGACTCCGGGAAGATCGTCGGGAATGAGACAAGCAAAAATGATCCCCCGAGTTCGCATGCGACCATGAAACAAAGAGGCTACCGTGCGAATCAGTGCCGTAGCTGGCACACGCTTTTCACGACCTTCTCGTTGTCGAGCAAAACCAAGCAAATTACGCACGGTACGGGCAATGCGATCGACCTGTTCAGCGATCATACCAAGATTTTCTCTGCCTTCTGGCACCTGTGCTAAATCAGCGTGCAATAGTCCCAGCCATGCTTTGATCGCCGCCAATGGATTATTGATTTCATGGGCGACGACCGCTGCCATGCGACCGACGGTGGCATCACGTTGAGCCGTTGCGAGCGCCACCTCTGCCTGTTTTCGACTCGATATGTCAACAAACATCGCGATTGCGCCAATAATGTGGCCTTGCGGATTCGTCAACGGCGCGGCGGCCATATTCAATTCAATGATACTACCATCACGATGCACCCGCTGAATTTCAACATCGGTAAAACTTTCACCACCCAGTACCCGATCAAGAAACATTTGTGATTCAGCGCGTTTTTCATCGCTGACCATCGGCAGTGGCCGACCGCGAACTTCTGACTCATGCCAACCAAATAGCCGCTCAGCCGCTTTATTCCACATCGATGCGACATTGCCGCTCGGGTCGATGGTAAAAATCGCCAGTGGAGAAGCATGAATAACTGCTTGCAACGCTTCGTGGGCATGGTGCAGAGAATCTTCCGCCAAACGGCGACTGCTGATGTCCATCATCACGCCATGAATAAACGGTGAACGACCATCATCATCACGGACCATTTTCGCTTCATCACGAATCCACACGGCAGCCCCATCGCTGGTTAATAAACGGTATTCCACCATCAGCGGAGCCATGCCGTCCTTACACCGCGCGATTTCATGCATCACGCGCGCCCGATCATCTGGATGAAGATGATCAGCAAAGAATGTCGGATTCGAAATCCAGCGCTCAGGATGGAAACCCGTTAGCGTGGTGATTTGCGGACTCATATACAGCCGACTACCAAAATCGTCGGCGGCGGCGACATACGTAACAACAGGAATTTGCTCTACCAACGCGCGATACCGCGCCTCTGCTTTCAAGAGATCTTCTTCCACCCGCTCGCGTTCACTTCGTCCGCGCAACGCTAATAAACCGTATGAAATATTCTGCGCTAGTTCACGCAGCAATTCGACTTCATCTTCTTCAAAGGAATCGCCTTCGATCGCATAAATGGTTAGCGCACCAACAACGCGATCGCCGGATTTGAGTGGCAATGAAATACTTGCTGCGTACCCACGTTTGGCGGCTTCCATGCGCCAATCACTATATCGTTCATCGGCTAAAATATCGCGCGCGATAACCATTTCTCCGCTACGAATAGCCGCGCCCGTTGGACCTTCGTCCTCAACATCATCGCCCCAGGTTAGCCGCACCTCGTCCAAATAATGATCGTGATAGCCCGCTTGAGCCACTGGTTCGACCGTACGTTCGTCGTCATGACGCGCCATTCCGATCCACGCCAAACGATAACCCAAAGCCACCGATAACCGACACACTTCATCAAAAAGCTCTGTTTCGCTGGTCGCACTTTGCAGTACCCGCGACGTTTCGCTCAACACCTTCAGCGCCCGGCCCATGCGTCTGATCTCAGCCTGCAGTTGATGATGATCGTCGTCGTACGTACGTGTTGTCATCGCGCTCAACATGACCACCGTCACGGAGTCAGAATCATTACCAGCGGATATGGACTTAATAGCGCAGCGAACGGCTTGCGTGCCTTCGACGCCATGCCGAAGCATCAACGATCGCTCGCTAAATCCTTCGTCGAGCAAGTGCTCCCAAGGTCTTTCTCTTTGGCCATCGAACGTCACCAGCTGCGGCAAGATATCATCAAGTCGCTGGCCCTCAGCAGCAAAACGATTCATGCCACAAAGCTGCTCCGCTGCGATATTCAAAAACGACACGCAGCCAGCATGATCCAGGGCGATGACGGCATCAGCCACGACATCGAGCACTTGCGCAAGATTGATCTGCGAACGCCGCGCCTGACGCCGTAATCCATGATCACGCAAGGCAACGCCAATGGCCGTCGCTAATTCGTCTTCCTGAAGCGGCTTGATTAAACAACTAAACGGCATCGATCCGCGAATGCGCTCAATCGTGATCAGATCATTGCGTGCCGTCAAAAATACCACCGGCATCGGATCGCCACCACGCAACAGTTCTTTGGCGGTCTCGATGCCATCCATGACTCCATCTAACATCACATCCATTAATACCAAATCCGGACGACGTTGAGCAACCTGCGCCAGGGCAGCCTCACCACTCGTCACCATCGCGGCAACCTGATAGCCCAATTTTTTCACCTGAAGCTCCACCACCCGCGCGGTGGCGACATTATCTTCCACGATCAAAATTTCAGGAGGTTTACGCATTCGCTTGGTCAATAATCATCTACTCAGATGATGGTCAAGACCTGAATTGAAAGTGTAAATAATACGTTGTTTGAGCACGCATCCGCACGCATCCGCCTCACCCTGTCTTACTTTCGCCACTTCTCTATTTTGCCATCTGTGCATTCCTTTTACCGATCAATCCATTCGCACGACGCGCTTCCCAAGCAAGAAAATAGGCAGCAAACTCAGAATAATTAAGCTGCCCACGGGATGCGCCGACGCCGCAATCAAAGCATCAAGAAAAATAATACCGCCGAGTGCAGCTCCCACCACCGGGCCAACGTGTTCGCTACGCCCTGAACGCAATGCCGCGATCCATGGGCGCCAAATACGCCACAGCAACAAACCGAACAGCACGACGCCCATCACGACGGAAAGACCCATGCCGACCACATGCAGCGTACTGTCACGTTGCGACAAATGCCTAAGCCAATGCGCGTTTGCTAACATCCAACCCCCAGCGCCAACGGCACCAAACATGAAAGCACCGCCGACTAAGAGTTCGACCCGACGACCTGGCCGACTTTCCAACTCGCTGACTAACGTGACGCCAAAAATATACGCGCCAAGAATCAGCGGATAGGCCAACAGCATGCCATGCCCAGGAGCACTATGTCCCAGCACTCCCAACTTGAGGTAATCTGTGCCCAACAACATCAACGCGAAAATCGCATGACTAAAGCGCACCGCGCCCATGGTTAAACTGCCGATCCATGGAATATCCTTGGTCACCAAATTATAGAGCATGATGAAACTTAATACCACGCCAGCCGCA
This sequence comes from Planctomycetota bacterium, assembly GCA_043775355.1. GTDB lineage: Bacteria > Planctomycetota > UBA11346 > UBA11346 > UBA11346 > BOG-1363. The sequence goes on along the minus strand of JAYVSL010000022.1, from coordinate 5,262 downwards.
TGAAACGCGTGGACATCCACCATCGCTGCGCTGATCAGTGCACCAACCGCCAACAACACGCCGACCAGATATGCCGTTCCCAAATTAATACGTCCGGCAGGAAGCGGACGACGCGGATGCAGCACGCGATCGCGTCCAACGTCGGCCAAATCATTCCACAACATGCCAGCAAGATACAGCAAACAGCTCGCGGTCACCAACCACGCGCCATGCGTAAAACCATTCTGATGTAAACGCTTAATCAACCAACTCGGATCAAGTCCTTCGCTCGCATAGACTGCCGTCACTACCACCGCAATGATGTTGGTCAGAATGGTGACCAGTCCGGTCACACGCACCAATTTTAACCAGTCAAGCAGCATGGGTCGTTGGTGTACGAGACATCCGGGCGGGCGAAAGATGCCATTCTTATGTCCGATGTCATTCCATGTCCGATGTCCGATGTCCTCTCAATGTCCGATGTCCGATGTCCGATGTCCGATGTCATCGTGGGCTAAGGATGTTGGTGCTGCATGACGTGATATGGCAGCCTCCAGTCATAAGGTGGACCTAGCTCTACCAGACATCGGACATCGGACATCGGACATCGGACATGGAATGACATCGGACATCGGACATCGGACATTGAGAATCTATTCCCCCTCCACCACCACCGGTTCATCGCCCAGTCCTAAGAGCGGCGGTTTGCGCAAACGGAGGCAAATGGTGTCGTCTAACACCAGTGGGCGCTCTTCGTGCTGCCAATGACGAGCGTCGTTCATCACCTCGACGCCAGAGCCGGCTGCGACGCCCATGCCACCGCCAACGGTCTGCGATCCCATATACAGTTCGAGACGGTCGTAGATCCCAGCCCGTAGATAAGCGCCGTGAATGTGCGCGCCGCCTTCGACCAGAACGTCATTGAAACCGTAACGACCCAATGCCTGGGCGACTTGCTGAGGATCATGCGGATCAGCGACTTCCAATAGCTCAATCGCATGACTCTTCAGCGCATGGCGATTGGCGGCGGATGCCTGAGGACCATGTACCACCACCACCACGGCTTTGGGCCGCGTTGCGACCAGCATGGAATTTTCAGGTAATTCAGCCTTCGCCGACAAAACCACTCGTACCGGTGTGCGTTCACCGACCATCGCCGACAACAAACTCGGATCATCGTGAAATGCGGTGCCAGAGCCGATCATGATCGCATCGAACACGCGCCGACGACGACGGCTAAATGCCAGCGCTCCGGGACCAGAAATCCACGTGCTATCGCCCGTGTGAGTGGCGATGCAGCCATCCAACGTCATCGCCCATTTACCCGTTAGCCGTGGTCGCCCCAGACCAACGCGACTGAGAAAACCACCATGCATCTGTGCCGCCGCCGATGCCTGACAGCCTTCATCATAACGAATGTCAGACTGCGCCAACGCAATCGCCGGGTCATCTTGATTCGGGTCGCCGACTGCCGCGACCACGCGCGCAATTCCCGCAGAAATTAAGGCATTGGTACACGGCGGTTGTTTGCCGTGCCGAGTACACGGCGCCAAGGTGACGTAAGCCGTGGCCCCCAGCGGATCATGACCAAGCGCGCGACACTGAGCGAGGGCATTGACCTCTGCGTGCGCTTGACCGAACACCGCGTGTCGGCCTTCGCCAAGGACCTGTCCATCACGAACGATGACGCAGCCAACGCCAGGATTCGGCCACGTGCGACCAAGACTGAGCGTTGCCAAACGCAGCGCACGACGCATCCATTTTATGTCGCTGGTGTCAGGCATAGGCACACCTTCACAACGGACGCTTAGTCCCGCTTGCTGACCTGATCAGAGCGATGTTCGCGCGCAATTTTATCGAGCACAGCGTTCACCAGTTTTGGCGTCTTGGCTTCGCTGCCATACCGTTTGGCCAATTCGATATATTCGTTAATCGACACCTTCGGCGGCGTATCGGCGCAATACAAAATTTCAAACGCGCCCAAACGCAACAATGCGCGATCAGCGACGGCCAACCGATGAATCGTCCAATTGTCCAAACGCTTATCGATCGCCGCATCAATCGCAGGACGTTCTTTGGCAAAGCCAGCTAACAAGGAGCGAGCGAACTCAATACTTTCGCTCTCCATGCCTTCACTGGCATCCATCGGCAGCAACATGCCGTCGTCGAGATATTTATTCTGCTCAAAGCTGTACATCATTTGCGTTGCCAGCTCGCGCCCACGGCTGCGCAATTCACTGCGCTTTCCAGTGCTTTTTGTCGTACTTTTTCCGACAGCCGGATTCCCCGACGGTGCGCCATCGGTGGCGGTGATCTTTGCCGACATCAGAGCTTGCCCAACAAATCAACCATCTCGATCGCCGCGAGAGCCGCGTCGACCCCTTTGTTACCAGCCTTGAGTCCAGCGCGCGCCATCGCCTGATCGGTAGTATCCGTGGTCAACACGCCAAACGACACCGGTACACCGCTGCTGCTCTGCACGGACGCCAGCCCTTTGCTGCATTCACCCGCAACAAATTCAAAATGAGGAGTCTCGCCACGAATCACGCAACCAAGCGCAATCACCGCGTCAGGTTTTTTCTTGCCGCTGTCAATCAGCTGGCGCACCACCAACGGCAACTCCCAAGCCCCAGGACAATGCACCACGACAATGTCTTGATCGCGCACGCCGTGGCGAATCAACGTATCGACCGCCCCAGCAATCAGCTGTTCGACGATGGTGCCGTTAAAACGTGCCGCCGCGATGGCGAAACGTTTGCCGGAACCAGTGAGGTGACCAGCGATAAAAGTAGGCATAAGAGCAGTTCCGCGTTCGGTGGGTCGGGAAGCCTATGGCGCGCTTTGGCAGGACCAGAGGGGAAAGGGCCTGAGATTACCACGGCCCAGAAGCCTACTCATGGCCTACAAACGTTAGGCCGGCGTCATCAGAGGCACGTGGGTCTTGATACCCTCCCACTTTCGTGGAGTCGCAGATCCAGAATGTGGTCTCTTCCCCGGCATTTTCATTTTTCATTTCCCAGGGCCTGACCGCCAACCGCTGCTTGCCGTATTGTGTTTTGTTCGACCATCCGCCGCTCACCCGCTCAGCGAGGCATTATGCAGTCGACAACTTCCGGTCTCCAATTCGATGATGTAGTGATCGGCAAAGGCACGGACGCCAAGGCCGGCGCGCACGTCGCCGTTCACTACACTGGCTGGCTGTGGAAAGACGGCGCCAAGGGCGCGAAGTTCGACTCCAGCAAAGATCGTCACGAACCGTTCGAATTCTCGCTCGGCGCCGGCCAGGTCATCAAGGGCTGGGACGAGGGCGTGCAGGGCATGCTGGTCGGCGGCAAGCGCACGCTGGTGATCCCGCCGCAGCTCGGCTACGGCGCCCGTGGTGCCGGCGGCGTCATCCCGCCGAACGCGACGTTGCTCTTCGAGGTCGAACTGCTGGAAGCCCGCGGGGGCTGAGCGCGCGCTCAGGGACCGCAAAGTGGTATCTCTGGCGGGCGGCGGATGCGGAGAAGGCCGCTCGTACGAAGACGAAGAAGATGTGATGGATGAGATTTACGGTCACGGGCTCAACTCAAATCATAACCAAGGGGCTTGCCGCCATGCAATTGCGCGGGTAAATTCTGAGGAATCACCACGATGAATAAACCGACCACTATCAATCTCGTATTCATTGTCGTTGGGGCGCTGGTCTGGACGCCGGTGATCTTGTCCATGATTCAAGGAGCCAACTTGCGCCCGATGCTGCATACCCTGTTTTTTCTCGTGATGTTTTTCATGGTTCCCGCCACGCTGGTGGGGGCGGTGAAGACTTGGGAAAAAGGCGAAGGCCAAGGTCTCACCATCATATTTCAATTGGCTGTTCTGATCATCGCCATCGTCGTCACCGTTGGCCCCTTTTTCATCATGCCGATGCTGGGCTACCGGTTTGGAAAATGAAACCATCCGGCCATTCTTGGCGGGCGGCGGATGCGGAGAAGGCTGCAAAGAGGACGAAATCGACATGAGTAAACCAGCCGCTAACGGCTGTTCCTTTGCGGCTGGATAATCTATTCTGAAATTCAAGCACCGGAGCAGCCATGACAGCCAAAAGCCATTGGGACAGCACGTACGATCAGCGTGGTTCGACGAACGTCAGTTGGTTTCGCCCTCATCTTGATCTGTCCTTGGATTCGATCCGTTCCGCAGCCCCATCGCCTCAATCGGCAATCATTGATGTAGGAGGCGGCGCTTCGACTCTCGTTGATGATCTACTGGCTGCGCAGTATCAAGACGTGACGGTACTCGACATCTCTTCTGCTGCCTTGGCCGTAGCCAAACAACGGATGGGCGACGCCGCGAAGTCGGTCAGTTGGATTGAAGGAGACGTCACCCTCATCGACTTGCCAGCAGCGCGATTTGATGTCTGGCATGATCGGGCCGTCTTCCACTTCCTGACCTCGCAGGCTGATCGCGAACGCTACGTGGCGTTGGTCAAACGGGCCGTGAAGCCAGGCGGCTTCGTCATTATAGCTACCTTTGCCTTTGATGGCCCTGAGAAGTGCAGTGGACTGCCAGTGGCACGCTATGATGCGACATCACTTCACGATCAGTTCGGCGGACAGTTTGAGTTACTAAATTCCCGCAATGAATCTCATGTGACTCCAGGCGGCAAGGAGCAGCATTTTGTTTACTGCTTCTGCCGCATGCGTTGAGGTCATCTCTCCGTGGGTATGGGACGTGCGTTCTCATGCCGTAGAAACCACATGTAGACACACGGGAACCAAATACTGGAACCAAATGTAGACACCCCAGGTAAAAACTAATCCGCTGCCAATCGCGTGCGCGGACAGCTCGGCATCAGCCTCACGCATGGCATGACGCCCAAGCCAAAGGTGGCCGTTTTCAAGGCGTCGCCATCGGCAACCGCGCCTCGCCCGAAGTATTTGCCAAGACGCAGGGAAAGCAGCTTGTCGCGAACAAGACGAGGGATTGGCATGAAGAAGGGAGAAAACAGGTTGTGTGTCTACAATTTTTATCCCGTTTACAATTTTATCCCGTTAGGCAGTCGCTGTGCGGTAGTCCAAGCGACCAATCTGAAACGCCACACGATTAACCGCGTCCAAATAGGCCAGCGCGCTGGCATGCACGATGTCGGTCGACAGGCCTTTGCCGCCGACCACGGTGCCTTCGCCAGCGACGTCGGTGGCATTTTTCAGCCGCACGCGGATGGACACTTCGCCTTGCGCATCGCCCCCACGGGTGACGGCGCGTAGGCGGAAGTCCTCTACCGTGCCGGCGTAACCGCAG
>JAYVSL010000021.1:0-6165 GCA_043775355.1 Planctomycetota bacterium | reverse complement strand
CAATAAAGCGCGGCAATGCCGGTTCGTCAGCGGCCTCTGGAGGAAGCCCATCGACCACCGCCCAGACATAGCCCAACGCATCGAGACGATCATGCATCGCAGCTGCGGCATCGACCAAATCAGCGTTACGCTGCTGTTGTTTCCAACTAGTCAGCGGACGACGAGCCGCTTCTTCCAATTGCGCTGCCGACACGTGTTGCGTGCCAGCAATGCGCGCCTGAGAATTACAGCTGGTCATAAGAAACAGCATCAACGACCACTTCCAAACCACTGGCCACAAACCTAAAGTCATCCGAGAGACTGACTGGAAAAACCATTTTAACAGGAGGGCGCGGAGGCGCAGAGCCCTTATGAGTTCGGACGTAAAGAAAAAAAGACCATGCTCTTCCGCCGAATCTAAGTCTCCTTCTTCTCTGCGCCGCTGCGCTCTCCTGTTGAATCCTGTATTTCCAGACAGCATCCGAATGAAAAAAGGAGAACGCAGAGATCCAGAGGGAATGTCAGACGGGATGGTTTCATGAGAAATACCCTTCGTGGTTTCGACTCCGAGTATTTTTCTCCTCTGCGCCTCTGCGCTCTCCTGTTCACTCCTGTCTTTCCAGACAGCGTCCAAACACTTACTGCGCTGCTCGCGTTGTCTGTTTGTCCTCATTCGTCACCGCCCCAGCGGAAGCGCAGAATGATTCCAGCATTATATTCATCCCAGCGATCACGTTCGCCGTAAAGTAACAACGATGGGCGGTCGTCTGGCTTGGTTAATTCTACCTGGGCATCAATGGTCTCTTTGCCGGTCTCGCTGATTTTACGACCAAAATCGACAGTCATGCGTTCAAGGATTCCTGGCGTGGTGTCAGGATCGGCGGGGCCATCAACCATGCGCCAGGCTTCCATGCCTATCCAACCACCCAGCCGTCCGAGCACGGCGCGCTGACCATTTTCATCGGTTAATTCGCTGCTGGTTGAACCGGTGGTCAACAACAGCAAGGCGTCTCGTTGATCAAGTCCATCGCCGCTGGCGCGCACTTGCGGATCGGCGAGCGGGCCGTCGACCTGCAAGGTCAATGCGTAGCGTCGCACTTGCGCATTGGCGATGGCGTTCACCCGGGGATGAAATGGATCGCCTTCCGGAAACACGACTTCACCATTGGTCATGTTCAGCGTGCTAAACGGCAAGAAAATCTTTCCTTTGCGCACCGTCACGCGACCAGTCAGCTCTGGCGCAGCCCCTTTTCCACGCAGGTACAAATCCACATCAGCATCCGCGCGCACCAACGTGGTGGCTAAGCGAACGCCATCATTGGCGTCGTTGAAAGCGCTGCTCACCGCAATGTCGAAACGCATGGTCGATAGCGGCGGATCGAGAAATTCGAACGGCACCATGCGGCCGTCATAGCCTCCACCATGACTTTGCCACACGCTCAAGTCCGGGCTGAATAATGCGTTGGTTATCACTGCTTTTCCTGATAGCGCGACATCATCCAGCGGCCCTTTCAGCCACAGCGCCAGAGTCGCTCGCAAACGCGCATCGTGACGTTGCAGCAACAGGGCGTTGGTGCCGTCAATGCGCAAATTTAGCTGTGGCGTGTTTCCGAGCAAAATGTCGCCAGCAACCGTCACTGGCGCGCCGCCCAGATCGATCGCTGCGCGCACGACCTGAATGGTGTGGTCGGCGAATGCTAATTCTGCACTGCCGTCACTGAGCGTCGGAATGTTCGTCGCTAATTTCGCTTCGATGCCAGACAGCGTCAACTTTCCGCCAACGATCGGCTGCTGCCATGTTCCCGCCAAGGACACCGTGCCTGCCGCTTGGCCGGCGAGATAGGGCAGCCCAGGAACCAGTGACGCAAATCGTGCAAGATTGAGCCCGTTGAGCGTTGCTTCACCAACGATCGGACGCTCGCGCCAGCCGCCATTGAATGTCGTTGCATCCCACGCACTCAGCGAACGCAGCCCGCCGGTGACGATCTGCTGATCGTCTGCGTTCATCCGCAGCGTGGCCGTTATTCCTGTCGCATCACCATGCAGGCCGACGGTGCCACTGATGGCCGCCGGCGCTGCACGAATACGCCCAGGGCGCTGGTCTTCGATCACTATCGGCCGGAGTTTTTCAAAAGTAAATTCACCATTGAGCACCGCTGGTTGCTCGGCCAAACCAAGCGCTAATTGCCAATGTGCGGCACCTTCGGCAATGATCGTTGGAAACCAGCGACGCAATTCCGGCAGCTGCACATCCATGGTCGCAGGCGCGCCGCCCGTGGGCACAAAATGCAAACCACCGACGCCAACGATCAGCGGTAATGTGCCGCTCATGGTCAATTGCCCATCGGCGCCAGCATCAATATGGCCCGCACGAATGGTGATGCCGCGATCACTCTGAGTAAAATCCAGCGCCACCTGCGCCTGATGCTTGCCGATCACGACGTCGGTTGCTTTCACCTGCACCTGAGCGAGCGGCTGCACCCAATTCCCGGATAAGGAAACCTTCACCTCTGCCTCGCCGCTGAGTTCGGCGAAACCGAAACGACTCAGCGCCAGTCGCTGACCTTCGACTTGCACAAAATCGGAACCGGCGCGGTGGTGCATCTCCAGCAACGCGTCACCCGCATCGCTGGTCAAACGCAGCGGACCGACACTCCAACTTTCCTTGCTCACATGGCACGGGAACGCCGCCGCAAGATTCGCGGTTACTCCAGGAAAGGTGAGACTGAGCTGCTCTATCGTTGCCGTGCCCGACGATTCGCTCGATTCCACCACGCCACTGGCTGACATCGCCACCTGGCCAGCGACGGCTTCCACCGCGCTTAGTCGCAGACGTCCATCAGCGGTGTGCGCCGTGACGCGCAGACGATCGATGGCGAGCGAGTCGATTTTTAGCGCATCGCCTTGTATATCTGCGGTCATCGCGCTGCGTTGCCAAACCACGGGATCGCTGCTCAACGGCACGTTGCCGGTCACGTGTGCGTGCGCAGTGCCGGAAATTTTTAGCGCCTGAGGAACCCAGCTCGTCACCTGCGCGAGATCCGTTTTCACCTCTATGTCAGCCGCTTCGATATGCCATGGCCCGGCGACAACGCTGCCGTGAAATTGTGCCACCACACCGCCGCCGCTGATTTGCGCGTTGGTGATATCTAATACCTCGCCTTTGACGGCCAGCGCCGCCGTGACCGCCATCGGCGTGGGCGGCAACGGGATGCTGACTGGCAACCAACCACGAATATCTGGCACCTGCACGTGAATAATTCCGTCTGTAAATTGCCGCGCAGCAAAATTGATCGCTAGATTTTCAATGCTCACTTGTCCGCCGCCCGGACCGCTCACCAACACCTGCGACAGCTGCACGTTGCCAACGCCTAACTGCCATTGAGCGATTAAACCAAACGGCCCAACGCCAGCCGTCATGAGATCGTCGACCCGCAATGATCCCGCGACATCCCAGCCCGAGGGGACGTGACGCGCTTTTATTTCACCGGCGACATTCCCGTGCAAAAAAACCAATTCGACTGGCAACAACGCCAACACCGCCGACGGAATCGCCGACATGTCGACCTTACTGGCGACCAGCTGTGCGTGCTGCGAATCAACTTCCAGGTTTAACTTTCCGCCGCCCAGACCGAGCACCGCATTGAGCCTCTGACTCGTCGTGCCAAGAATTAATTCGAGCGCTTCCAGCGTGGTTGCGCCAAGCGTCACCACGTGGTCCAAACGCACGGTATCTGCGCTGGTCCGGATAAATGACGCCTGCACGGGTACCGGCTCGGCGTGGGCCACATGGATCACCGTGTCGAGCGCAATGTTCGTCGCCGTGACGGTGAAGCGACTGTCGGCCAACAACACTTCGCCGGCAGGAAGAATGAGACGAATATCGCCGGACACGCTCGCGCTGGGCAACGGCGTCGGTAACATCGCGAGCAACGGTGGAACCACGCCGTTACCTTCGCCGACCGCGCGCAAATCAAGCGTCAACGCCAGGCCCTCAATCGTTAACGTGCGTAACGCTGAAAAATCGCCGGTGAAAATACCGAGGCCATACGTCGCACTGAAATCGGTGATGTGCAGATGCGGAAGTGAACCGAGGGGTTCGCCGTTTATCTCAATGCCTTGCACCCGCGCATCGGTGATCCAACCGCCGCTGACGTCGGCGATCTCTACGTGTCCGGCGATCGCTTTGGCAAGTTGTGCGGTCATTACGTGTTTGATCAGCGGAGCAAACAACGGTCCACGAAAGAAATAAACAGTGAGCAAGAGCAACAGCAGGACGACGAAAAACCACCGCCAGCGACGACGTGACTGGCGTGGTGAAAGCGGCTGTGGTCGCTCTGGTACAACCGTCATTGCGTAGAGATCTGACCAGCATGTGAGCGACACACGAGCACCACGACGACCTCCCCTGCGGGGACCAACCTTAGGGTCACCTCTTGCAAGGGTCTAGCGAGCAACGCGGTTGGGCGACGGAAGCTCGCACCAACAACGAGGCCATTACTCCATGGTCGTCGGCTTGAGCGCGACCTCGATCAAAAAAGTTTCGGTCAGCGTTGGCGAAGCGGTGAACTCACACGCAATGCTGACGGTTCCGCCGGGATTATGCAGGCCGGTCGGGGTGCCCAAAATCACCGTGGGCGTGGAAATGTCGAAACGATATTCGGTGGTGGCAAAATGGCGTTTTGCGCCGCCCGCGACCATGTTGGCGACTTCACCAATGCCGTCGGCGACCATCTCATCGGTCAGGTTGGTTTCTTCTTCACCCATGAATTTGGAGATGATGTGACGCGCCAAATTATGCGGGAAACTGACCGTACAGCTGCCGGTGATGCCGTTCGACATACCAATGATGCCGGTCACATAGCCGTGCATCAGCGGGTCGGTTTTAATGAAGATGCGTTTACGCTCTGGCGCCATCCCGGCCATCTGCGTTAAGCAGTCCAAAGTCGCCGTAACGAACGGATTGAGGAGTTGGACGTCGATTGTTTTTTTTGCCATAGCTCCCTGATGTACCATTAACTTCCCCCATACCGCAACCACAAAGTTGTTGCGCCACCGAGTTACCGCCCAGATATTTCCGCCCCACGGCTGCCGTACGCTTCACCTGAACACGCCACCGCTCTGCAAGAACCTGCCCAAGGATGCCCATGAACGTCAGTCCGGTGCTGCATATGGAAGAGAATGGTGTCCACACCATCGCTTTCCAACACGACCAGCAGGGGCAAGCGAACACTGACTTAGTGCTCGCCTATTTTGCTCAAGATTTCCTCCCCAGCACGGCCGGCATTCGACGGCTGGTGCTTGACCTTTCTGGCGTCTCGTCACTCAACTCGGCGTCGCTCGGTCCACTCGTACAAAAACTGCGGGAAATCCAGGATTTAGAGGGCCAATTAGCTCTCGCCGGAGTTACTTCGCCAGCCTTGCGAGAGATCTTCGCGCTCACTCGCTTCGACAAGGTTTTTTCCATCTACACCACGCGGGCAGAGGCCATCGCCGCGGTTCGCCGCTAAGCGAGCGGGCTTTCATGCCACGGGGGCAAAAGATTCATGGGCAGGATGCCCATGCCACGGGGCAAAAGAGCGGCTAGGTAAAAGACTGTTGCCAATCGATAAAGCTCCATATGTTTCGCGCCCCAGTTTCAGCATCAGCAAGGGATTGACCATGTCTGTCTGCATCCGTTTGTCTCGCTTCGGCCGTTTACATCGCCCACTCTTTCGCGTCGTGGCCATCGATAAGCGATGCCATCGTGAAGGTATGTCGAACGAAATCATCGGCGCGTACGACCCACTCAAGAAGGATAAGAACCTTGAGCTGGACACCGCCAAGGTCGAGTCGTGGGTCAACCGCGGCGCACAGATCAGCAATGGCGTTCGCAGCCTGATGAAGAAATTCGGCTACGCTGTACCAGCTCCGACCAAGACTGCCGCTGCTGTTGCCTCAAAAACGGCAGCGCCCAAGGCCAAGGTTGCGACGAAGACTGCAGCTAAGACGCCGAAGAAAACCTACGTTGCGCCAACGCGCCGTTCGCTGCGCCAACACGCGGCCAAGCTGAAGACTGAGCGCAAAGCAGCGACCGCTGCTGCCGCTGCATCAGCCGCTGCCGCTGCTCCAGCAGCCGCGCCTGTTCAGGGTTAAATCGCCGCACGTGAGTGCGATCACCACAGCGTGAATGAAAGGCCGGGTTAA
>JAYVSL010000020.1:0-5414 GCA_043775355.1 Planctomycetota bacterium | reverse complement strand
TTTTGGGAGGGCCGTTTCCATAGCGTGCCGTTGCTGGATCAAGCCGCGCTGATCGCGTGTTTAGCCTACATCGATCTGAATCCAATCCGCGCCAAAGTCACCGACCGTCCGGAAACGTCGCAATATACCAGCGGTTATCGCCGTATTCGCGCGCGCAATCGCCACCGAGCGGCAGAGAAAATCAAACGTCGCGAACCGAAACGCGCCGCCGAGTTGTTAGCGAAAGTCGGCTTGGTAACGAACGCCAAACATGCGGAAGACGGTTTGTGGCTGACGCCACTAGCGCGCTGCCAAGTCGGTGAACCGTTGGCGAATAAAACGATCACGCCTGATGAGTATCTGACGTTGCTTGATGCGACCGGACGATTCCTGAAATCAGGAAAACGCGGAGCCATTCCCCAGGAATTAGCGCCGATTCTGGCGCGACTCGACCTGAGCGTTGACGCCTGGTTGGCGACCATGCTCGGCTGGCGGATGTTTGCCTTCACCAGCGCGCTGGGCCACGCGAAAGTATGCGCGAAAGAAGCAACTAAACGTGGGCTTCAATGGATTCGCAATCGCTGTCCGCTGTTTGCGGAAAAAGCGGAAAAAACAAACGACCAGCAGACGGACAAGATCAACGTGGCCTGAGCGATGGTTGATTCACATTTTTCAGTCATCGTTTTCTGAGATTTTTTCCTGGACTCATACCGCTGCGATGTCCCCTCGGCGCAGTTTCGCCGGTTCCTGCTGAGCCGCTTAGTGCGCCCTTGTCTGATCTCCCTTGACGCCTTAGGGAAAAACCAAATTCGCTGCCAATCGCGTGTGCGAACAGCTCGGCATCAACCCCTACGCATGTCATACAATTTCTCTGCTACTTCGTCAGTTCTGGGACGAAACGGCGAAAGCCGCGCCGGACGATGCCATGATAAATAACTGAGCTCGACCGTAGTTCTTCATGACACGTATTCCGAAGTCGTCAGATTCTATTAGCAGAGAGCTAGGTGTTATTGCTCTGACGAAGCACGAGCAGCGGACATTCACGACGGGAAGGTTACCATACACCGAGGCACACCTTCCCGATTCGATCTGCTTCCGTTCCTTGTTACGGCCGGTGGTGATCGTAAATATTCAACCCTGACTCGTATCCTTACACCCACTCAATCTGCTGGAGGAATCATGTCGAAACTCGGTGCATTCATGGCAAGCGTTACGCTTCTATCATCTCTTGGTGGTGCGCTGTTCGCCGCCGATGCCAAGGTTGACGGTGATGGATATGTGCGCGACTGGCTGCTGCTGGCGCCGTTCTCCATTCCCAAGGAATCCGGTGCGGAAGAGATCGACAAAAAACAGATTGCGGCTGAAGGTGATTTGAAGCCGAAGGCTGGCGACACCCAGAAAGTCGGCGAAAAAGAGGGGGCTTGGAAGGCGGTGACGTCGACGGATTCCACCATCGACGTGAACACGGTGCTGGGTACTCGGAATGAGGACGTGCTCGCATATCTGGTGACTTATGTGGTGGCCGACAAGGACATGCCGGGCTTGACGTTGGCGATTGGCAGCAATGACCAAGCTAAGATCTGGCTCAATGGTAAGGAAGTTCATAAATTTACCGAGACGCGTGGACTTGAGCAGGACAGCGATTTGATCACCGATATGGCGCTCAAGAAGGGCGTGAACGTGATTGTTTTCAAATTGATCAATCAAGAAAATAATTGGGAGGCGGCTTTGCGCTTTCTCGACAAGGATGGCAATGCCGTGACGGGATTAGGAGTCAAGTCAACGCCGTAATGTGCGGTGATTTTGCGACGACTGGCTCGGTGATTGTCAGCCATTCGTCGCATGATGCGGCGAAGTCGCGTCGTAAGCCAAGCGTATTTGCCAAGCTTGTCGTAGGGAAAGGTTATTTTCCCAATTTTTTACGCCGGACTATCCATCGCCAATTCGCCGCCAATTAATTGCCGAGCGATATGAAATGCTGGGCGGCGGCGGAGAGTTGCCTCGCGGCTATCAACCAGGCCGAAGCCGGGATGTACTAATTGCCACCAGTAAAGACGTTCAACTAAACCGGATTGGTAGGCGATGCGACAATACTCTAACAGGTATTTGGCCGCGTCTTCTTCGCTGACTTGGACTTCGACACTGGTTGGACTCCACGATTCGGTACCGAGCAGTGGCCAGTTGAATTCGGTAATCCAGAGTGGTGTTTCGCTGCGTTGACGGCAACGCCCGCTGATGGCGGCGATGGCTTTCCAGAGCTTAAGTTTGCCCGCGAGATCAAAAACGCCGAGCTGGGTGTTGCGTGGTGAACCGCGACGATCGACGTACAACATCGCGCCAATCGCATCGAGGCGGAAACGACGCATATTGACTAAGCCGCGTAAATACGTCATCGGCTCAAAATCGATGATGCCTGGTCCAACTAAGCGGACATTGGGAAAGTCGCGGCGAACGTCTTCGGCGGCGTCCATCAGATCCAAAGCTTCGCCCATGTGGGCACAGCCCCATTTTGAACGGTTGGGTGCCATGGGTAATTGAAAATACGTCGCGCGCCCGGCAAAAGTGGTAAAAATGCGTCGTAGGTCAGCGCGCCATTGACGACCATCGCACACCGAACTGCGATCTTGCACCACCGAAATCACCAGATCACAGGCAGGGAAACGATCAGCGAATGCACGGTGACGGTCGAAGATGCTGCGTTCCCACACCGGCACACGCATCAGCAGGCGTCGGGTTCCGAGTTCGGCGATCAGATCAACGATGTGATCGCCGTATTGTGCGCTGTTTGAAATAGCAACGCCAAGAAAATCAGCCGGTGCCGGACGAACGACGGATTTTGTCGGCGACACCAAAAGCCGTGACGATAATAACGGTACCGCTGCCAACGCGGTCAATGCACCGATAAGATATTCTTGCAGGCTGACAAAACGTAAGTGACGTTTATTAATGCGAAGTTGGTCCGGCTGTTCTGATGGACCCCAATTTTGGGAAAACGGCGGATGCTTAGAAACCAATTTTCCTCCGCAGCGGTCGGGAGCCGTTTTTCACGCGCCAAATCCAGCGGTGGAGGGATAAACGAAAGTCATACATGCCTTGGATACTCGCAACGGTCCAACCGCGAGCGCGACAATATCCGGCAAGCAGTCGCCCCTGACATTGGAGCTGAGCTAAGCTGCGTAATCCGCCCCAGGCTGATACTTTTCCGAAACGCATGCGATTACAGTCGACCACGAAGAATTCACAGGAATTATTTTGTACGCGAAAAAGAATGTTTCCCGGCGTGGAATCGAAATGATATGCGCCGGCTTCATGCATGCGGCCAACAAAGGCGCCGAGTTCATCGCACCAGCGATCGCTGTCTGGTACTTTGCTATCGTGCAGATGCCACGCTGGTCGACAGTCATCGGCCCAGGCGCATATATACCAGGCAGCGCCATCGGCAGATTCGAGCGCGGCAAATGGTTCTGGCGTGCCGATGCTGAGGCGCTGCATGTGTGCGGCATGATCAAAAGCGCGCACCGCTTTTGACGCTCGCCCCAGACGTTGGATGCGTTTGAGAAGCGTGCGCGGAGCAGGAAATGCTTTGGCAACGACCTCACGACCAGCGAGGGTGAATCGCGTCAGGGTGTTTCGACCGCGATAAATCACGGCTTCCGGCGGCAATGCTGCGATGGTTGCGGGCAAAGCGAGGCAGGCGGCGCGAATATCTGGCTGATCCCAGGCTGGAGCAAGGCGAACGAGCTGAACAAGATGAGGCGATGCAGGCACGATTTTTCCAAGCTACTTCGAATACGACGGTGGCAATGTGGCTCCGCCCCATGACGGGCGCGGTGTCGATGTCGCCATGCGTTGAGGGCTCAAACGGGATCACGCCATTTACCGGACTCTTTGATAAGTTGCAGCAGTTCGGCGCGGGCGTGCTCAGAAGCGATGCCGGTACGAACTTTTTCTTTTCCACGGTATAAATCAATTTTTCCAGGGCCGGCACCGACGTAGCCAAAGTCGGCATCAGCCATTTCCCCAGGTCCATTCACGATGCAGCCCATGATGGCGATGGTGACTCCATCAAGATGGTTGGTCATTTCTTTGATGTGCGCGGTGACGTCGATTAAGTTGAACAACGTCCGTCCGCACGAAGGACAGGCGACGTAGTCAGCACGGGTGACGCGCGCTTTGACCGATTGCAAAATGGTGAAAGAAAGCCGTCGCGCATCAGGCGCTTGCGGCACATACAGCGCATCTCCGATGCCGTCGATCAGCAGTGATCCGGCGATGGCGGCAATGGCGAGTTCGTCGCGCTGGAATGGCAGCGCGATGGCGATGGGCTGACGTCGACCGCTGCCAATTTTGGCCAATTCATCGCTGCGAAAACGCTCTTCGATGGCTGCTGACAACATGCGATATGCGCGAACTTCTCCGATCAATCCGGGTTCAGCGATGCCCAGCACGACGCCATCTGGCAACTTCGGCAAGGTTGCGCGCAGCGCTGTAACAGCGTCTTTGTCGCCCAAACGCAGCAGGACGAGTGCTCCTGCTGGAATCGCTGGAAGATCGCAACCAACTTTGAGGTGAATGAGCGACATCAGTCCCGTGGCTGAAACGTGCTGCGCTGAATCAGAGTTAACCGAGGTTTTCTTCTGACACCCTTCGGCTCCTGGGATGCTGTGGGCCTGAGCGAACCACAGCAATTGATCGTCGACGCGTACGTCGGCATCGGGTTCTTTCCCTGCCGGTTTTGGCGTTGCTGAAGGAACGAATACACGTGGCAGTAAACCACCACCGATGGGAATGTCGTTGGCAACGCGAACGATTTCGGCAATTCGTCGACGGAAAGAATAGGGATCGAGGTCTTCGCTTGGCGTACTGCTGGGCGCGGCGAACGAATGCAGTCGTGCATATCGTGCAGCGAGAGCAGCGGCGACTGGAATTTCAAACTCAGGTGGTTCCGTCAGGCTGACGCGAATGGTGTCACCAATGCCATCTTCAAGCAGCGCGCCGATGCCGGCAGCACTCTTGGTGCGGCCATCTTCGCCTTCGCCAGCTTCGGTGACACCTAAGTGCAGCGGATAATGTTCACCATGGTCCGTGAGTCTGGCGCACAACATCCGATAGGCCGCAACCATGACCTTGGGATTAGACGATTTCATCGAGATAATCAGGTCTTTGTAACCTTCTGATTCAGCAATCTGGACGAACTCCATCGCCGATTCGACCATCCCACGTGGCGTGTCGCCCCAGCGATTCATGATGCGATCACTGAGCGAACCATGGTTGGTGCCGATGCGCAGTGCGCGACCAAGAGTCTTAGCGCGCTTGACCAACGGTAAGAAGCGTTCGGCAACGTGTTCCAGCTCAGCTTGGTATTCGGCGTCAGAATATTCGATGACGGCAAAGCGTTTTTTATCAACGTAGTTGCCTGGATTGACGCGAACTTT
>JAYVSL010000019.1:0-3666 GCA_043775355.1 Planctomycetota bacterium | reverse complement strand
TGATTCGTAAACGTTCGCAGGAACTGATTGATTTGGTTGGTCTTGGCCACGCTCGTCATCGTCGACTGGGCAGTTACAGTAAAGGCATGGCGCGTCGTTTAGGTTTGGCTCAGGCGCTGATCAATGATCCTGATCTGGTGGTGCTCGACGAACCGACTTCTGGACTTGATCCATTGGGCGCGGCGGAGGTGAAAGAGCTGATCGCTCGCCTGAAAAAGGCTGGAAAAACCGTGCTGTTGTGCAGTCACTTGCTGGCTGATGTCGAAGACCTGTGCGACCGCATCGCGATCTTGCATCAAGGCGTGCTGCGCGAATGCGGTCGCGTTGACGATCTGCTGCGCACCGATGATCGCATTACCATCGAATTAAAACGTGGCGACGAAGCGATGCTTGCTGCGGTAAAAGTCGCCGCAGGGGATTCGTTGATTGGTGTCGCGCCACCCAAAGAGCGGCTCGAAGCGCATTTCCGCCGCATCATTGCGCAAGCCAAGGATACGGAGAAAAAACCGTGATGACCGGCATGCGCTCGCTGGTTCATATCGTGTCATCGGCTAAGCGGGCAATGATCACCCCATGAAATGGTTTGCCGGCACCCGCGCGATTACGCGCTTAACGTTAATCGATGCCATGCGTCAGCGCTTGTGGTTGCTGTTTTTGGTTGCCGTGGCGGTGTTGGTGGGAGCAGCGCCGGGATTGTCGGCGGTGGACGAAAACGCTCGGCTGAAATTGGCGGTGGTGGCAATTACTGGGGCCATTGGTTTTGTCGTGGTTCTGTTAGCCATCTTGGTCGCAGCGATGGCGTTGCGACGCGATATCGACGCTCGTATCGGCTATCTTTTATTCGCTAAGCCGCTGCGAATTTCGGCCTACCTTTCTGGTCGTTGGCTGGGTGTGCAACTGGGATTATTGGTGGGAATTATCGCATTATCATTGGTTGCTACCGGGACCATTGCCTGGCAATTCGGCACCATTCCTTCCATGCGCGCCGTTAGTCATCCGGTATCGTGGGAGCAGGTGGGGGCCTTTGGTCAGCTCGCGGTCATTGATGAAAAGCGTACGCGCATGTCGCTGAGCGGAACTCCTGGCAACGGCGTGCGTTGGCGTTTTACCGGTCTGCCAACGGGCGGGGCCGGTGATCCTGATATTGAGATGCTGCTGAAAGTCGGCATTCGCGGTTACGATGTCGATAACCCGAGCCTTGATAGTTTGGGTCGCTTGACCGTGCAGCCGCCGACGTCGAAAGCCGGCGCGGGAACCATCGCACCGCGTTTTCTTGCTCTGGATCCAGCTAGTCCCTATGGCCATAAGCGCGCAGGCGCGCCAGTGGCATCTGGCCAAGTGGTTTTGCGTGATCGCGACGACACTCACGATGATTTAGCGCAAGATTATTTACGTCTTCGTTTGCCGCGAGATGCCATTGAAGCAGATGGTAGCGTGGTGATTCAGCTTACCCGTTTAGAAGCGAGTTCGGTGTTGGTGGTTAGTCGTGACAACAGCGCGTTATTAGCGGTGCCAGGCGGCAGTTTCATGCTCAATCTGATTCGCGGCGGACTGGTGTTATTGGCTGGAGCTGGTCTGTTGACGGCATTCACTTTGGCGATTGCTGCGGTGACGAATCTGGGCGTTGCCACGTTAGGTGGACTGACGTTGTTCTTTGCCGGTTCAGCCTTGGGTGCCATGCGCGAAGTGGTTTCATCTGGCGATACCAGCGTTGCGTTTCGACGTGTGATGAGTCTTGGTTTAGAAATCATCCCAGACTTTGATCGCTTCACGGTCGCCGCACGTTTGGCGGCAACCGAAAGCGTCGGCTGGACGATGGTCGCACAGGCATGGGCTTATTTCGGTGTGTATTCCATCATATTTCTTGGAATTGCTTGGGTGGCCATGCGACGGAGGGAAATGTGACTCCTCGTACGGCGCTTATTTTTGGCATCACGTTGTTGATCGGTGCTCAGGTGTTGGCCAGCACCGTGCTCACGCCGATGCGTGGTGCGCTAACGCCACACAAAGATGTTTATGCTGCGCTGAAGCCAGGTGAATTTGCCGGTACCATGTTGCTTGGTGGATTTCGTGGCTTGGCCTGCGATCTGTTGTGGATGCGCGCTAACAGTGCCAAGGATCGTGGGCGCTATTACGAAAGCGTCGCGCTGGCTAAGACCATCGTACAAATTCAACCACGCTTTGAGCAGATCTGGGAATACCTCGCCTGGGACATGGCCTACAATATTGCCGCTGAGGTCGAAGATCCGGCGGGTAAATGGAGTTGGTTCCTCGCTGGGTTAGAGGTCAATCGCCAAGGTATCGAACGGAATCCGCAGAGCGAACGTTTGGTGCGGCATCTGGCATGGATGTTTCATCACAAGGGCGACACCTTCCGTAAAGAAATTGAACAAACCGATTTCACCACCTTGGTCAATCCGCTCTTTGAACGAATCAATCGCGATTTACCGCCTGATCAGCGCGTTCCTCTGTTGCCAGCTGGCGCTAAGCTGAGCAACTTTCGTTATAGTGAAGCTTGTTATCGCGCGACGATTCGCGTGTCGGAAATTAACCATATTCCGGTGCTGCCCTATGTTCGCCGCATGGTGCCAATCGGTATTGAACGTGACGGCAATCATATGCGAAATAGCGGTGAACACCTCGCTGCGCTGCGTCGCTATTTGACCAGCCTTGCAGAGTGGGATCGCGCTTTGGCATGGAGTGATCTTCCCCGTGCAGCGGGCGACGATCGCGATGATCAGTCGATGAATCGTGAAATGTGTGAACACAATATTGGACGTCTGGTGCGTAAATGTGAAATTTTAATTGAGCGACTTGCCGGTACGCCAGAGCAAGCCGCCCATTTGGTTGACGCGATCAAGACTCGCCGATGGGAAATGATTGCGCGTGATTTAGAAGTACCTGGATGGAAGACGGCGGTGGCAGGTGGGCGAATTCGTTGGTTGGACGAATGACGTCATTCGCGATAGGAAAATTTGACGCTTTGCATCGCGGCCATTTCGCACTCGCTCAACAAGCCGCGCGTTTCGGCGCTCCGCGTTTACTGACGTTTAGCGGCATGGCACGTGAACTGGGGTGGGTCGAACGTCGGCCTTTGCTGGCGGCGAGTGATCGTGCGCGTGTGTTGGCGGAATGGTCGCATCTACTGGGCGCCACGATCGAAGAAGTCGAGCTTCCGTTTGCCAGCGTCAGAAACATGAGTCCCGCTGCGTTTGTTTCCCACGTGCAAACGCTTTGTGGTGCGCAGGCATTGGTGGTCGGTGAAGATTTTCGTTTTGGTCGTGATCGCATTGGTAACTCCGCGACTTTAAGTGAATTGGCATTCGCCATGGGCATGCAGGTTGCCGTGCTGCCGCCAGTACGGCACGAGGGCACTATGATTTCTTCCAGCGCAGTACGCAGTGCACTGGCCGCTGGCGATGTCGCGTTGGCCGCCGCTTTACTGGGACGTCCGCATCGTTTGGTTGGCACGGTGGTACGTGGCGATGGCCGTGGACGACAGCTCGGCATTCCCACGGCGAATCTTGGTGATCGCGCGAATCAAGAGCCTGCCCCAGGGGTTTACGCAGCGTGGGCTGAGGTGGATGGTCAACGTCTTCCTGCGGCGCTGAATGTAGGACATTTACCGACCGTAGGTGGCGCTCGTCCGCTGACCGTCGAAGCGCA
>JAYVSL010000018.1:0-12996 GCA_043775355.1 Planctomycetota bacterium | reverse complement strand
GAAGATTTTTGGGACATCGCCCCAAACTACACAAGTCCTGACGCGTTAACAGCTTCTATATTTCCACGGCAGGCGGGGGGGTAATGCAATCGCCCTGCGTAGCCGAGGACACCCCTTGCCCGATGGCGATTTATCCAATGATGCCCGACCCCCATGGATTGGAGCTGTCGTTGACTACCGCGACCCTCGATCATCTCGACCTGCTGGAACAGCAGAGCGTTTATATCTTCCGCGAAGCCTTTCGCCATTTCGACCGCATGTGCATGCTGTGGTCGATCGGCAAGGATTCGACGGTGTTGCTGTGGCTCGCCCGTAAGGCGTTCTTCGGCCACATTCCTTTTCCGCTCGTCCACATCGACACCAGCTATAAATTGCCCGAGATGATCCAGTACCGCGATCGCCTCGCGCTGGAATACAAGCTGACGATGATCGTTGGCCAAGACGAAGCGACCATTGCCGCCGGCAATACGTTTCCGGCAACCGCTCATCTGCCATTAGACGATTCACGCAAGATGACGCGCAAACAATGCTGCGCGCTGCTGAAGACCGGCGCACTCAAAGCCACCCTGCAAGGCACTGGCGTTCGTCGTCGAATGAATCTTGCCACGGGAAAATACGACATCGACCACGATCGCGAACCTTGGCATGGCGTCATTGTAGGTGCACGCAGCGATGAAGAAGGCAGCCGTTCAAAAGAACGCTACTTCAGCCCGCGCGATAAAAATAATGCGTGGGACGTTGGCGACCAACCACCAGAATTGTGGAATCAGTTCAAGACCGATTTCGCACCTGGCACGCACGTGCGCATCCATCCGTTGTTGGATTGGACTGAATTGAACATTTGGGAATACATTAAGCGCGAAAGCATCCCAACCGTTTCGCTCTATTACGATCAAGGCGACGGTAAGCGCTACCGTTCGCTTGGCTGTGGTCCGTGCCAAACGCCGATTGATTCGAAAGCCAAGAACGTCGATGACATTATTGCCGAGCTGAAGAGCGGAAAACTCAAGAACATCGCCGAACGTGGTGGACGTGCACAGGACCAAGAAGGTCGTGGCGGTCTTGAAGATCTGCGGCGCGACGGGTACATGTGATGATGCTTTGAGCTACGAGCTACGAGCTACCAGCTACGAGCTACCAGCTACCAGCTACGAGTTTGACTACAAAAAACACTGAAACCGCAGAGAAACCCAATGGCTGATCAACTCGATGCTCGCAGCTCGCAGCTCGCAGCTTCTCCCGCTCCTTCCGTCGAATCCCGCGAACAGATGAACATCGTCATCGTCGGTCACGTTGACCATGGCAAATCGACGTTGGTTGGGCGCTTACTCGCCGACACCAATTCTTTGCCTCAAGGTAAATTGGACAAAGTGAAGCGTGAGTGCGAGCGCACTGGCAAACCATTTGAGTACGCGTTCTTGCTTGATGCTCTTGAGGACGAACAAGACCAAGGCATCACCATCGACACTGCGCGGTGTTTTTTCAAGACGGCGAAACGCGATTACATCATCATCGATGCCCCAGGGCATATCGAATTTCTTAAGAACATGATTTCTGGCGCAGCTCGCGCTGAAGCTGCCGTGCTGATGATCGACGCCAAAGAAGGCGTGCGCGAAAACAGTCGTCGCCACGGCTACATTCTCGGCATGCTCGGCATCAAACAGGTGGTGGTGTGCGTCAATAAAATGGACTTGGTCGGTTACAGTCAGCACGTGTTTGACGGTATCGAAAAAGAATACCGTGAATTCCTGACCGGCATCGGTGCGGTCAGCCCGAAACAATTCGTGCCGATTGCCGCGCTGACCGGCGAAAATCTCACGACGCGTTCGCAAGCAATGGCGTGGTACAAAGCGCCAACCATGCTCGAATTACTTGATCTTTTCGCAAAGCAGCCGCCTAAAATACATCAGCCATTACGCATGCCGGTGCAGGCGATTTACAAGTTCACTAGTCATGGCGATGACCGTCGCATTGTCTCCGGACGTATCGATACGGGTGCGCTCAAAGTCGGCGATGAAGTGGTCTTTAGTCCGTCGAACAAAACCGTGTTGATCAAGTCGATCGAAGGTTTTAACACCGCACCGCGCACCGAAATTGACGCGGGCTGGTCAACCGGTGTGACGTTATCGCAAGAAATTTACATCACCCGTGGCGAAGTGATGAGCCATAAGGAACACGCACCGCTCGTCGGGACGCGTTTTCGCGCCAACATTATTTGGCTTGGTCGCAAATCGATGCAGCAAGGCCGCGAATATAAACTGAAGCTGCACACCTCGGCACAGCCCGTGCGCATCCATAAATTGCTGAAGGTTCTTGATGCCAGCGAATTGAATGGCGAATTAGTGAAGCAAGAAATCGGCCGTCACGATGTCGCCGACGTGATCCTGGAAACTCGGCAACCGGTGGCATTTGACCTTACCAGCGAAAGCGAAACCACCGGCAGATTCGTTATCGTCGATGGCTACGATGTCGCTGGCGGCGGCATCATCACCGCTGCGGTTCCCGACGACCAGGACAACCTGCGCAGCGAAGCACGACTGCGCGATTTTTCGTGGATCCACGGCAGTGTCAGCACCGAAGATCGCGCGAAGCGCTTCGGTCACCGTCCAGCTTTGGTGATGTTTGTTGGTAAGGCCGGCGTGGGCAAACAACGCTACGCTCGCGCCTTAGAAAAAGCGCTGTTCACCGACGGTCGCCATCCGTACTTCATCGATGGCACCAACGTGTTAATGGGCGTCGATCACGATCTCACTGCTGACGCCACGCAGGCCGAATTAGTCCGTCGCTTCGGTGAAGTTGCCTATTTGTTGCTTACCAGCGGCGTTATTTTGGTGTCGACCACCAACGCCATCGGCCTCGCCGACCACAGCGCCGTGCAAGCGCTGATTGGCGATATGCCCTCACTGGTGGTCGACGTCGACCCCAGCGGCAATTCAACACAACCCTGCGATTTGCGTATTCGCGGCAACGAAGCCGAAGCCGATGTGTTGGCGAAAATCACGGCGATTCTTCGTGCTAAATCGGTCATCAGCTAAAAGCGGGCAGCAGTAAATCGGCACCCCTCGATCTATGATCGTGGGGGCCATTCTCTAGAATTCATCCGACGTACTTTAGCTTAATGTAATTCTGAAATCGGCTGATCTAACGCATGAGCTCGAATAAGCGTCAGTAACTCTTCGCGCTCACCGATGCCAATTTGCCGTACGGGCTTTCCGAAGATTAATTCAAGATCTTCAATCGCCATGGCATCCAACGTTGACCAACCAACGACGAACAACGAATTTGATTCCTCCCACACCGGAATGCATTGGTAGTGCTGCCACAACGGTTGCGGCCCGAGTGCGGCTAACAATTTCGGCGTTTCGACGTAATTCATCTGTACCCTTCCGGCATAGCGATGGTGCAATGTCGGTGAACTGAGACAACGTCATGACGGCAATACCCTCATCAGGAGCACTACCGCCCAAGACTCACCAACATCCGGCAAGTCTAACGAGGAACAATGTTCTCAGTTCACCAACATCGTTTGAAAGCTTGGCGCACTGTCAGCGCAACGTCAGCGCAATCTATTCAACTAAAAATTTACGTGTCCGTCTCAGTTTCTGAATCAAATTCTCAATGCGCTGAGCAATACCTCACACGCCGCCGCACCATCTTCGGTGAGATTAATTTCCCCGGCCTGGCGCAGGCGATCAGCAATAGCTTTTTGTAAATAAGTCCGACCGCGCGCTAAACGACGATGACAAGTGGCGAGTGGCATGTCGAGCTCAGCGCAGACGTCACGCAGATTTCGTCCATCAACCAAGTTCGCTTGCAGAATGCGCGGGATCTCTGGTTCTAAGGTGCCGTCGTCGGCCCACGCAGCGAGATCGCGCCACGCAGCTGCCATCACTGACTCAGCCCAGGCGCGGTCCATCGCCAGAACCGCTTCGGTGGTCGGTTGACGTGCGATGGCCAGCGCTTCGGCAACCGTGGTTTCACCGTCTTCTCCCATTGCAGCGTTCATTTCGCGTCCGTGGGTATGACGGCGCAGCGCGTTGCGCGCGGCGTTATAAGCCAAGGTCATAATAAAATAACGGAAGCGGCTGGCTTGACCGGCTTCAATTTCGCCTGGTTTTGCGCGGGCAAGTAAGTTCGGATGTTCTAATAAATAGATTAAGACTTCTTGCACCACATCATCTAATCGTGCAGAACCTTTTTCGCTGGCGAATTTATGCCGCAAATAACGGCCAACGGGATCAGCATACAATTCCATCACTACCGCAACCTGATCCGGTTGCTCAACCAAACGACCAATGAGAGACCAGCGCGTTTCGGGAAAGTCCATGCCCGGAGTTGTATGCCCGGTGGCGAGACGACCAACAGCCGATCGCTGAGCCACGCTACAGCGGAATAATCACGGTGCAGGTGCAGGAGTCGGAGTCGGAGTCGGAGTCGGAGTCGGAGTCGGAGTCGGAGTCGGAGTCGGAGTCGGAGTGGGCGCTGGCTGAGTCGCGACTTCCTGCACCGTGCCATCTGGATTGGTAACGATCATGCGCGGCGCATGTTCCTTCGCATCGATCACCACCCGCTGTCCCGGTTTATCCGCAGCAGTAAAAGTTCCCAAGGTCTCCCATCCTTCGTAGCCACCATAAGCCTGCACGGTCAAGGTCACCTGACGGCCAGGACGAATAGGAACATCAATAATCGTCAGACCATATTCGAGCTCCGTGCGCAGCAGTCGGGCTTGGCCTGGGCCATCACCTCCCAAAAGGTAAACTGATGTCGGCGCCGGGCCACCCCATGACGCATCGCTAGAGAAGAAAGGATCGAAATGGTGATGAGCAGAAGGTGGGCAATATCCGTACGGAAAGCCACGATGTCCGAATCCGCCCCAAGTACTGCCGACAAAACCAGAGCCATAGACCACGTATTCTCGACCACCCGGACCACGGTTGCGTAAATCGCGGACGTACTGACGAGAAATTTCAACTTCTATGACCGTGGAAATTCCATCTGGATCACCATGAGCATGACGGAAAGCCGGACCTCCGCAGCCGCTGAATCCAAGCACTACCACCAGGACCAGAAGAATATGAATCGTTCGCATGGCCGGAATCGTGACACGCATCCGCAAAAGACCACTCCATCACCAATGGTGTTCCCACGGACTACTCATACGTTTGCATTTCAGCGTGCGCGTCAACGACACCGGTGTGCGAAACCATCACAAATCAATGGACGATCAGCCCGGAAGGGTGATAAATCGCCATCAACTTTGCTCCTCAGGAGTGTACCGCTATGTCTGACTCCCATTCTGATGCCCAGCCCAATGCCCAGCCCAATGCCCAGGGTCCCCTCTCGAATCACGATTTGGAATTAATGGCGGACCAAGCCCGCGAGGAACGTCGACTCGGCTTACTGATTCTAGAAAATAAAACCGGCGCGGCACTTGATGCCGGTGTTCCGCATTTTCGCCGCTGCGCTGAACTGTGGGAAAAAGCTGGCTCGCCAACCCGTCGTGCTGAAGTATTAATCGACCTGGGGAAACTTTTTAGCAAAGCGGGCAATCATGCCGACGCGGCAAAGGTTTTGGTCGAGGCGCTCAAAGCGTTGGAGTTCGCCAACGAACATCGACTCGCACTTGATGCCGCAACGCGTGCAGGACAAGCCTGCCTGACGCTGCGTGGCGGTGATGATGAAGGTGTACGACTGCTCAAGCGTGCGCTGCAAATCGCCCAAGACCTCAACGATCACGTGCAAATCGGCGTGTGCCAACTCGATCTTGCCCACGGTTTAGTCCAACGAAAAGGCAATGGCGATGCGGCTGAGGCCATTCAACACTGCGATCGCGCGCTGAAAGTTTTTGTGAGTTTTCGCAAAGGTCCGCTGCGGGCGCAAACCCATGAATGCAAAGCGGCGGCCTTTGCCTTACTTGCCGACTACACCGCATCGGCGAGTGAATACGAAGCCAGCGTTACTTTATCGAGCGAGCTAGCGCGATCCTACGATGCCACCGAAACCATCGCACGATGGGCCGAAATGGAACGCCGCCACGGCAACTTCGAACAAGCGATTGCCCTCCATCAGCGCTGCATCGCCACGCACAAACAGACGGATAACAAAGCGCTTTTAGCGCAATCCCTGCGTCGCCTTGGCTTGGTGCATGTGAAGCGCGAAGTCTATACTGAGGCCATCGCTTGTTATCTGCAAAGTCTCGATCTGTGCGAAGTGGTGAAAGATCATGACGGTATCAGTCGAAGCCTCTATCTGCTTGGCGCCGCAGAAGCTAACGCTCAACATGCAGATTTGGCGATCACGTATCTCAATCGCAGCCTCGCCGCCGCTACCGCCAGCAACAATTTACAACACCAAGAACAAGCACTTTCGGCCATCGCTAGTTTGCATCGTCAACTTGGCGACAATGACAAGGCGTTAGCGGTAATGCCGCAATGGGTGCAAGTACTCGCCAAGCTCGGTGAACGCAGCGACCAAATTCGCGTGCTCGGTACCATCGCCGAGCTGCACCAAGAAATGGGTGCGCTTGCCGAAGCCGAGGCTCATCTTCAACGCTTAGTGCGCGTGTGTACGCATCCGGAAGATCAACCGCAGCGATCCCGTGCGCTCCACGGCCTGGGTACAACATTGGCTCGCCGTGGCGCACATCCAGAAGCCTTCGCCTATTTCCGTGAAGCCCTGCCCGGCTTCAATGATCAGCCTGTCGTTCGTGCACGCATCCTGCACCAAATGGGGATTTCTGCGCTTCATCTCGTCGAATCTCATACCGCATTGGAATACCTGCAAGAAAGTCTCGCTATTTATACCGAGCTGAAAGACGACAAGGCACGCGCGCGTTTGCTGGTCGACGTGGGCAACGCTCAAGTCGCCCTGGGTAACAAAGTCGACGCCAAGGATTTGTTCGAAGAAGCTGCCGACATGTGCGAAGGCCAAGGCGACCTGCGAGCAACCACGATAATACGAAAAGCCTCAAAAGGCTTGTAATGGACGCGTCATCTTACGGGAAAGCCTGCTGGAAAACCGGCTTGCTCAGACCATCGTACGCGCTCTTGTATTCCTCCATGATCTCGGAGTTCTCATGCCCTTCACGCTTTCACTCGGTGCAACTGCACCCGACTTCAGTCTTCCTGCCACTGACGGGGGAAATTACTCCTTGAGCGCTTTCACCGACGCCAAGATTTTGGTACTTTTTTTTACCTGCAACCACTGCCCCTACGTCATTGGCAGCGATGAAGCGACGCGCAAAACCGCCGACACCTTCGCCGCCAAAGGCGTGCGCTTTGTCGGCATCAATTCCAACAGCAAACATACCTACGCTGATGACGACTTTCCGCACATGGTAACGCGGATGCAGCAGCAGAAATTTCCATGGACCTATTTACACGATGAATCCCAAGACGTCGCCCGTGCTTATGGTGCATTACGTACGCCACATTTTTACGTCTTCGATGCGAGCAGAAAACTGGTGTACTGCGGTCGCGGCGTCGACAGCCCGCGCAATGTGGCGAACATCACTATCAATGACCTCGACCGCGTGCTCAATGAAGTCATCAACGGAAAACCCGTCAGCATAGCGCTGACCAATCCCATCGGCTGCAATGTCAAATGGGCAGGCAAAGATGCACATTGGATGCCCGGCGATGCTTGTGATTTGGTGTTCACGGCGAAAAAATAGATCAACGATGGTTGCGAAAATTGCGCTATCCTGCGCTTGCTCTTCAAACGTGTGCTAAGCTCACATCGCTCTGCTACCCATTTCCTATCTGATGGTCTTGAGAGGTATTTGCGCCTGAGCAGGTCGTGAGGTAGGATTGCGGGAACGAGGTTGTTCCTTTGGCTACCCTACCGAAGAAAATTGGCACCTATCAGATCTTGTCCAAACTTGGGCAAGGGGGCATGGCGATCGTTTATCGAGCGCTGCAAGCGTCATTGCAGCGTCAAGTTGCGCTGAAAGTGGTGACTTCAGCTTTTAGTAGTGATCCGGATTTTTGTGCGCGTTTTCTGCGTGAGGCCCGAGCTGGTGCGCTGGTGAGTCATCCCAACGTGGTAACCTGTTTCGACGCCGGCGAGGCCGACGGTCAACTTTTTATGGCGATGGAATTGGTTACGGGTGGCGATTTGGCGCAGCTGATCGACAAGCGCGGTGGCCGACTGGATGAGCTGCTTGCGATGTCGTTACTGAAAGACGCGACCTGCGGTTTGGAGGCGATTGAGGCCGCTCGTCTCGTCCATCGTGACATCAAGCCTGCGAATATTTTTCTAAATGATCATGGCGTAGCCAAACTTGCTGACTTGGGACTTGTTTGTTTCTCGTCTGGCGATGATCGCATGACGAAGCCCGGAACGGTTATGGGTACTCCTGCGTACATAGCTCCAGAGCAAGCACGCGGAGTTGCCGACGTCGATATTCGAGCTGATATTTATTCGCTCGGCGCAACGCTCTTCCATTTAGTCACTGGCCAGCCCCCCTATTCCAGTGAAAGCCCGATTACGACTTTGGTGAAATCGTTGAACGAACCAATGCCGGATCCACGCAATTTTCAGCCAAATCTTTCCGGTGCGGTCGTAGCGATCATTGGCTTCGCGACGAATAAAGATCGCGAACGGCGTTATCAATCTGCACGGCAATTGCGGGAAGACTTGGAATGCGCGATCAACGGACAACGCTTACGCCATGCACAAGTGCCGACCGGGCTCAATAAAAACACAGCCGAAAAAGTTGCCTCTGCGGCGCCGGTGAAAACACCAAAAGTAAATAGCTTGCCCGAAGTAACGCGACCAGAGCCCACCGATAAACCCGCAACACCTTTACCCGTTAATGTCAAAATAAATGCTGAGCAGTTAAAGCTGTTGACGAAGCGCATCGTCGTTGACGCCGATGCGCTTAAAGCATCGCTCGTGCTTGCATCTGGCGCAAGTTTTCCGCGCTTTATGTTGGAACAAATTATCGAAAGTGCAGGCATCGTTTACGGCATTGATCAAGGTGCGGTAAACGAATCCACGCGCCCGAGCACTTTACCTCGACGCATCGTTCTGGCGCGCGGCGACCCAGCAACACCAGGATTCAGCGGTACGACGATTCGCGGAGAAACCATTCCAGGCTTGGAATTACCGCTGGTTATCACCATTTCTGATGACCACATGACCGCCGTTGCATTGACCAAGCCAGGTTGTTTGGTCGCGAAAGAACAACTCGAACCCGTTTTGAAACGATCTGGTCTGCGCTTCGGGTTAGATGTGGTCGGCCTTCACCGGTTGGTCGAAGGTCCCGCCGATGCCCAAGGACGTTTGATCATTGCTGCTGGACGTTCGCCCGTCCCAGGACGGCAAGCAGGATTTCATCTCGGCAAAGCGGTAGCCAATACGACCGTCGATGACGTTGCGCGCACGCGCAATTTACAACGCGTTCAGCCAGGCACCGTGCTCGCGGTATGGCAGGCAGCAACACCAGCCAGTGATGGCATGGATGTTCTTGGTCGAGTCATTCCCGCAGCGCACGTATGCGAAGTGCTTCCCGAAGAATGCGTCGGCGAAGGAACCGAGATCAGCCGTGACCGTACTGGCAGTTTGGTGCTGCGTGCGACCCGAGTCGGATTATGCCAACAGCAAAGTGATGGCACCGTTCGCGTCGTTGGCGCAGTCGAAATTCCTGGTGATTTTGGCCCGGATAGTCCACCGATTGTCAGCGATGATTTAGTGGTCGTACGCGGCAACGTCAAAGCCGGTGCTTCTATTACCTGCAAAAGCGATGTGGTTATCGTCGGCGATTTAGAGGATGCTGCGATTACGGTTGGCGGCTCATTGGAAATCAATGGTTCGATTGGTCCAGGCGATCAAGAAGTAACCGCTGGTGGAACCATTATGGCCAGCGCCGCCAGTGTGCGAAAAATCATGGCGGGCAATCTCAAGATCAGCGGCGAAGCGCGGAATTGTGCCTTACTCGCATCGGGTGATATCCAAGTGGGCAAGGTCGTCGGCGGCTCGCTGACGGCTGGGGGCACGGTCAATGTCGGTACCGCAGGCGATAAAGATGGTACCACCACCGAACTGTGGGCCGGTCATAATCTGAGCTATCAACAGCAAAATAAATTAGCTAAACTTGAAGCTGAACGTCTTGATTCCGATCGTTCGCGACTGATCAGCCACTGCCAGACCATGGAAAACGAAGTGCTCGCTTCGCAAGGACGTACCCAACGATTAGTCGGTGCGCAGTTTGTTCGCAAAGACGTACTCGATGCGGTTCAACGCCAATTGCAGGAACTGTCGGACAGCAAAAAGCGCCTATCGCAAGACGGTGAAGCTTCGCGCAGACAACTGGCACGGCAACGCAAGCTGGTGAATGACCTCACTAACCTGGGCGATAATGCCAAGGCCATTGTCAACGTTGGGGTGGTTGCACACCCTGGGGTGGTTGCGCGACTCGCGGACATTGAGCCGCATCTGCTCACTGAGCCACGATTACAATATCGATTGGGTACATCGGAATCTACGCCGTAACGATTTTCCTTCTGCCTAATTTTTGGAGAATACTCCAAGCGAATCACCCCGACCATCAGGCCGGGGTGATTCGCTTGGAGTAAAAACGCCGTGTGCTTTCGTGTGCTTTAGCGTTCAACCAATTTAGAAATTTTCTTATTACCGAACCACACCTGTTCCTGAGTTTTCACGTCAGTCAATTTCAAATCGGTAGAATAGAATTTCTGACGCTTACCGCCTGCTTGATCGTCTTGTACGTTAATGGTGCCAATGATCAGGTAATCGGTACCAGTTTCTTGAAATCCTGGTTTGCGCGTTGTTTCGCTGGCGTGAACGTCTTGCTCTTTGCGCTCTTCGCGGGCTTGATCGCTCTCTGAAGTGGAAGCAACGGCACGGGCTTTGCCGCTGTTGACGATCGCGCGTACGAGATCATTTGCGAAGATGTCAGTATTAATGACATCGCCATTGGTGACTGGTTTAATCCGTCCAATCTTCACCACTGGCGTGCGATTATTGGCCTTCTTGAAATCATCCGCCCAAGGGCTTTGCAAAGCCTGCGCAATCAACGCCTCGGCGACAAGGCGACTGTCGGTAGCGTTCCAGTTGCCCGACAGATCGATAACCGCGTTTTCATCAGTGCGGGTTATTTTCTGATCACCGCATCCGGTGGTCAGCGCCAGCGCAGTCGGCAACAAAATGAGAGCGGTGAGAGCAAGGAATGGACGCATAGGAAAGATCCTTTGGGTGGATGTGAAAAACGTGGACAAGGTAATCGCCAGCGGTTTAGTCTCGCGCTGGCGGAAGCGGTTCGGTAAACGTACGGATGGGCACCACCACCATACGGCCGGCTTCGACGGTCACTCCGCCGCACTCGACCGGACCGTAAGCGGTATCTAAGATCAGTGAATAGCTGCCTGCGGGCAGATCCAGCAAAGCGCCTTCGATATGATCAGGAAGACTGGTCCAGGCGCGAGTGTCGGCGACTTCGCTAAGGGTGGCGACGGTGCTACCAATAAGATTGACGGCCATGCTCAGCAGGCCTGCCGCGCCGCCCTTATCTTTGTTGCGCTTGTCGACTGCATGCGCTGCCAGTGCCACGGCAGTTTGCTTCGCTGCGGCGCGAATCATGGTTTTGGCCAACACGCCGGGCTGTTCGTCTTTCAGTGTCGCGCGGGCAAAAGCATCCAAGTCGGAAAGCACCTCCATACCATGGCTGAAGTCCGTTCCACCTAGGGCTGGCCGCGCACGCACAGAGGCCGGTTGCATAATGGGATGATCTTTGGCGTGAACCGGAATCGCAAAACCGAGAAACGCCGCACCACCTGGCGCCAACAAATCATGTACGAGATTGCCAGGTATCGGAATCGGAGCCCAATGGTTAACCACCTCTGCTCCCGGTCCCTTGGCCCAAAATAATAAGCCGCCAATATAAAAGCGTTCGGTCGTATATCCCCGTGCCGCTTCTTGCGGCGTCGGGTGATAGGTGCTGCGAAATTGCGCCGCGACCGCGCGAATGTCTAACACTTCTGGATGAGTGATGAATCCAACATGATTGAGCACCAACACCATGCCATGGCCCTTAGGCAATTGCGCGGTGGTGATGCGCGGATCATCTTTCCGTAGGCCGTATTGACTGAGGCGATCATCAAAACTCTGTTGATCGTAGGCCCGTGAATGACGAATGAATAAAGTCTCGACCAACGATGGCCGACGAGTGACCTCATAAAGAAATGGTTGTTTGCCGTTGCCAAAGATTGCCGCTTGCTTGGCGTATCCTTGCATGGCGCGCTTGAGCATGGCATCAGCAAATTGATTATTGGCTTCGCTACGATCACCTGGTTTGGGTGTATAGGTCAACGCCGCAGCGAAAAACCGTGCGAATGGATCATCATCATAGCGATTTCCGCCAGCGGCATCGGCGGTTTCTTGCAATTGATTAATGGTCATGCGGCGAGCGAAATTCACCGCCCGATCTAAATTGTCTGCTGAAGAAACCTGATCTGTCGCGCTCAACCAAAATGGTATGGGCACGTTCGTCGTTGGCTTTTTGGCCTTCAACGGCGTGAAGGCCAACTGACTTGGCACATACGTACCCTCACGTCGCTCGGCTTGCAGTAAACGATTCAGCGAACGGTAATAATCCACCTGCGTATGTTCGAACGCATTGCCTGCGTAATCACGCAGAGTGTCGTTGGCGAGGTAGGTTGCCGTTTCGGTAACCACGCCCTTGCTACGGCGAAGGTCGACCATCTCACCGGCCAAATCGAGATGCCGATTACTGGTCAGAAGATTGCCCGCCAAATGATCGACCAACCCACGTTCCATGTGCCAGAGCAGCGCTTGCTTGGCGGCAATACTTTCTCCCGAAACTGGACTTCCACCTGGCTCGCTCGGTTCACCATCGAAATGGCTATCAAATAATTCGTTCACCGTGCCGGCTGCTTTTTGAAAATCGCCAGCCTCAACCGCGCGAAGCGTATCCATGCGCATGCGTTCGGTCGTGCGCGGCGTAAAACAGCCCGG
>JAYVSL010000017.1:0-6176 GCA_043775355.1 Planctomycetota bacterium | reverse complement strand
CTCGTGGCACATAGCGGAGCCAACGCTGCCGAACTTTGGCGCGGATTTGCCAAACGCGGATTAGGTTTCGGCGCCGTCGCTGGCTCCAGCTTCACGACTGATAGCGCGCTTGATTCATTTGAATTTACCCTTGGACTTCAGGTGTCGAATGCTGCGGGCTTTAGCGCCCAAGCCATACCCGGAGGTTCGTTCACTCCGACTTCTACCACCTTTACTTTGACCAATGCGAGTACATCGCCCATTTCGTGGACAGCAGCGACCGGTCGTTCGTGGTTCACCGTATCTCCCGCTAGTGGAACGCTCGCCGGTAGAACAAACACGACGATTACCGTCACGGTTTCTGCCGCAGGGAACGCGCTGATCAGCAGCAACAATGGTTCATGGATCGACTACTTGGTCGTCTCTGACACCACCCATGGATGTGCGCTGACGCGTCCATTGAATCTGACTGTAGCACCTAACTACACCGTTGCCTCTACCACATATTCGTGGATTGATCCGAACGGCCACAGCCCTCTTGGTTTGGGCGATGATACGGTCAGCACGAGTCAAGTTTTACCCTTCGCTTTTCCGTTCTACGGCAGCAATCGCACTACCGTCGTGGTCTCTTCGAATGGCTTGGTCGGTTTTGGTAGCACCACCTTTCTTGAAGGGGCACTTAACCGAAGTCTGCCGTCAACGAGTTTTCCTCCGCACGATATGTTGGCTGTGTTGTGGGATGACCTTAACCCACGTGCCGCTGGAAGCGTGAGCATTGGTTCTAGTGGTACCGCGCCCAACCGTAAGGCGATCATCAGTTGGGTCGAAGTTCCGCATTATTACCCAACCAGCGACACCACGAATACGTATAATTTTCAAGCCATCCTGGAGGAATCTACCGGTGATCTGGTGTGTCAATATAAAGAGATTCGCCCTGCAGAAGCCAACTTTGGCGCTGGGCAATCCGCCACGATCGGCGTAGAAAACGCCGTAGGAGATGTCGCTCGCCAGTATTCATTTGATGGCACTACGCGATTAACTAATTCCCTGGCATTACGCTTTCATTACGTGGCGGGTACGGCCCCACCAACCAACGCTGCGCCGACCGTTGCCGTAGCGGTAGCCGCAAGCCCGGCGCCAGTTACGGGTACCACTGCTACGCTCAGTGTGCTTGGGGCTGACGATGGCACTGAAGCAAATCTTATTTACACGTGGTCCATTAATGGAACGCCTTCATCCATATTTACGGTGACCGCGAACGGCTCTCATGCGGCTTCGACCGCCACCGCAACCTTCACCCAGGCAGGAGAATATCCTATTACGGCGACGATTACCGACGCGGAAGGTAAAAGCGTCACCAGCACGACCAGGGTATTGGTCAACGCAACCCTGACCACCTTGACGATCAGCCCCGCAACGACGTCGCTTGCTAATGGCAGCTCCGTTGACTTCTCGGTGGTGGGGAAGGATCAATTCAATCATGTCATTGCAGGCGAACCGACGGTGACTTGGAGCGTGCTCAACGGAGGAGGCGGAACCATTAACGGGAGTGGGCTCTATACGGCGACCGCACAAACCGCGCCAGGTACGGCGATTACGATTCAGGCGCAAGCTGGCGCTGTTACCGCGACCGCAACCATCACCGTGACCAATGGCATTCCGACCGTGGCCACCGTTGCTGCAGCGACGCCATCGCCTGTCAATGGCACCACCACCAGCCTGACGGTCCTCGGTGCCGACGACGTCGATACGAGCGTGTTGATTTACACGTGGAGTGCAGTCGGCACCACGCCTGCTCCCGTCACTTTCAGTCCCAACGGTACTCATGCTGCCATGAACAGCGTGGCGACGTTCACCATGGCTGGCGTCTACACACTGCGGGTCACCATTACCGACACCCAAGGTGGCGTCGTCACCAGTGATGTCACGCTAACGGTGAACCAAGTCGCCAATGGTAACCTGGCCATTGATCCACGCACGGTAACGATGGACGTGAACACCACGCGGGTTTTTGTGACTCGCAGCAGCGATCAATTTGGTGATCCCATTACCAGTTCAGCTGCTCGTTCGGTGGTGTGGACAACCACCTTCGGCACTATTTTCCCCTCCGGATTATTCGCCGCACCAGATGCCATCGGGACCGCAACGATTACGGCAACCGAAGTCGGTGGTGGTGGATTGACCGCATCGGCAACCGTGACCGTCGTTCCACCGTCTGGCAATGGCAGATTTGGTGGCAGCCCAACCTCCGGTGGTGGTAAGTGTGGATTTGGCGCTGCTGCTGCCGCGCTTTTCATGCTTTTGTTCATGGCACTTCATTTTCACCGACGACGCATGAATGAATGATTCGCCATCGGTCATTATTTCATCACTCGGTTTGCTTCAGTTCCATTGCTGCTCGTAAGGCTCAAACTACCATGCGCTTTTTTTTATCTCGTTTGAATTTTCCTGCCCACAGCAGCCGACTGAAAAAGCTTGGCCTGTCGTACACGCCTAAGGTAATGTTTTTATCTGGTATTGTCCTTGCCGCCGTAGCAGAGGAATCCCATGGCCTGCAATTCCGCCTAACCATGGGCATGGCTCCCGGCATTACGACGTTATCCACCACGGACTCGGCCAATGCCGACGGCTCATCGAATTATCTCAATGATGGAGATGATTTCTTTACACCAAAATTTGGCTTCACGTTTGAGCCAGGATTTGTCTATTCGTTCGCCGAAGGGAAGTCCTGGGGCCTGATGGTTGGATCGAGCTTTTTTTATCGCTCAGTCCATGGCGCTGCCAATTACGCCAGTGGCAGCGACGTGAAGCTAACGCTAGATTCACTCGGTTTTGACGTCTCAGGCGGAGTGTATTGGCAGCCAGATCGCTGGTGGCGAGTGGAAGCGACACCCGTTTTCGGGTATGGCCGTGGCAAAACGACCATCAAAGTTTCGTCGCCATTTGGCACTGATAACGACAGCACGGCATATAGCCCATACACCGACTACGGCTTTCGTGTCGGAACTTATTATCGGTTGCCGAACTATGTGCTGTTGGGTTTACAGGTTGGTTATCAGGCGTTCAGTACGTCACCGGCTGCATTGACCTTGGCCAACGGCGCCACCGAAAAAGACAAAGTAAGTGGAGCGGGAATGGTCACTGCGCTCTCTTTCGTCTTAGTTTTCTAAATCCCATCGAGCGCAGGCCTGCCGCAGCGCAGGCCTGCCGCGTCCTTTGCGCTCTTGGCGTCTTTGCGGCAAAATAGTTTTCAGCTGCGTTTTTTAGCTTTACCAACCATCGTCATCCCATTTTTTCCGCTAACCGTTCTGCGAATCGGGCAAAGCCCAGCGCTTGCGGATGCAAGCCGTCCGGCAGCAAGCGATAATCGTGCGGCATCAGATCTTCGATGAGTTCCAAGCGCGACCCGTACGCGGTCAATTTTTCTTTGATCGCGGCCCGCACCCGGCCCGCACGTTCCCCGGTCGCGCGGTCTAACGGTACCCCAGCAAAATCCGTCGGACCTTTGCCTTCTTCGCACGGTTTCCATGGCGGCAGCAACCACACCACGCGCCGATGATTACCTGCCAAAGCGAGCTCCGCCATTTCTGCGGCTCGCTCAGCAGCGCTCGCCACATCGGCCTCGCGCCATGAATGATTACTGCCAAGAGCAATGGTCACCAAATCGTAACGTCGTTGAGCCAGCGCCTTGGTGAATACCGCTGGTTCAATTTTCAGCCCACCAACGCCAAGATTCCATACCGGCAAATTCCACTTTCGGCTCAGTCGATGCACCCAGTTTTGTAACGGCGACTGGACGCTAAATCCTTGAGTCAAACTGTCGCCGATGGCCAGCCAGCGAACTTCTGGCAGCGTCGCCAATTCGACGCGTGAATCCTGAGTTACTTTCACCCCCGCAACGGCGCAGGTGCTGATCAGCGGCAACCATATCCACACCGTCCGCAGTTCACCGCCGCGTTCGAGTCCGGTGGGAAAACCAATCGCTCTATCACCGTCGTTTTCGCGCAGGTCTTCACTGTGCACCTGATGCCAACCTTGGTCACGTTCAATTTCAACTGCGATGCCACACGCAATGGGTTGGTGATGACGCAAGCGTTCCAGCACCAACGTCACGCGCGGCGAATCGGTGCGCAAGACCACCGCGCAGCCGGACGACGAACGTAAATTCGCCAACGGTCCAATTTGCCCGGCAACCGCCTCATGCGCCGCACGCGGAAAACGTTCAAGTCGCACGGTGGGCAATGAACGATCAACTGGTTCTGGACAGAAGAACGACAGACGCGGATCAGCCGCAGGAATCAATTGCATGAAAACGTAGCCGAAAAATTGACACGAGTTAAGATGACGGCCACCTCCATTACCGTTGTGCTCCTGGCACCCAGGCGACTTCTTGGCCGTCTGCCGCTAAACGTGCCCAGACAAATAATAAATCAGACAGTCGATTGAGGTAACGCAGTAACTCTGGATTAAAGGTGCGCTCCGGCATCACGGCTATTGCGGCACACAGATCACGCTCTGCCCGACGCGTGACCGTGCGCGCTAAGTGCAACCACGTCGTGGCGCGACCACCGGCTGGCAGCACAAAACTTTTCAGCGGTGGCAAGTCGGCATTTGCCGCGATCAGCGCGGCATCCAAACGCGCGACCTGAGCTGGTGAGATGCGTGGTATTTTATCCTCATGCGCCATCCCAGGAGGACAGGCGAGATCAGAACCGAGATCGAAAAGATCATTCTGAATACGCGGCAGTTCGGCTGCGATCAGCGCAGGCAAAAGCTCCAAACGAACCACGCCCAGAAGACTATTGGCTTCATCCACCGTGCCGATGGCGGCGATCAGCGCATGCTGTTTCGGCAAGCGGCTGCCGTCGCCCAAACCGGTGGTGCCCGCGTCGCCAGTGCGGGTCGTAATGCGATCTAGTCGTACCATATCTGCACCCTGACGATCATTTCATCATCGGCAACCGCAGCTCTTGTGATCTCCCACGATGATCTTCGCAGCGCCATAAGGCACGCGTGGTTCACACGCAAATCCATGGTCAGCACTCGGCATTGAGCCGACCACAGCGACTGATGCCGATGCGTGGTACAGTGCTTAGACCATGTCGGGTCAGCGCACTGTGGTTCACCGCTATTTCATCGCCACCATTTCCATCATCGCTGGCGCGACGGTGCAGATGGCGTGCCAGCACATGGTTGGTGCGACGCCGCCGTCAGCAGCGGTGTTCCTGCTCGCCATTGGTTTCAGCGCCTGGTATGGCGGTTTCGGCCCAGGCCTCCTCGCGATGTTACTTGCCGTTCCGGTCGATGATTTACTGAGCGTGTCGATGATCCCAGAAATTAGTCCAGCAACACGCGTGGTCGACGCGGTCGCCATCATCGTAGTCGGCTTGCTCACCAGCGCGATGATGCTGTATCGTGAAACCCAGGCCCGTCAGCGGTTGGAACGACATCACGACGCAGCGGAACGCCGACGCACGGTCAACCATTTAGCGCAAGAACGTCATCGTCTGCATATGCTGCTGGAGCACTCGCCGGATTGCATCTATTTCAAAGATCTTCAATCACGTTTTCTCGTCTTGAGTCCATCGATGGCGCGGATGTTCGGTTTCAAAAAAGCCGAAGATGTTTTAGGGAAAACTGATTTCGATATTTTCACCAAAGAACATGCGCAGCCGGCCTATGACGATGAACAAACCATCATTCGCACCGGCATTCCATTGATCAATAAAGAAGAGAAAGAAACCTGGCCCGACGGACGTGTCACCTGGGCCTCCAGCACCAAGGTTCCCTTTCACGATACCAGTGGCGATATCATCGGCATCTTTGGTATCTCGCGCGACATCACCGCCCATAAACTCGCCGAAGATGCCCTGCGCGAAGCGAAGGTCACCGCTGAATCCGCGAACCTCGCCAAGAGTCAGTTCCTTGCCAACATGAGTCATGAGATCCGCACGCCCCTGGGCGCGGTCGTGGGCATGGCAGAAATATTAATCGATAGTCATCTGACTCCAGAGCAGCGTGAATTTGCTGAAATTATCCATCGTTCCGGCATTGGCTTGGTCGCGATGCTGAATGATATTCTTGATTTCTCCAAGATCGAAGCTGGACGTCTGGAACTGGAATCCATTCCCTTCGATCTCACCCTGGCGCTTGATGATGTAGTGCAACTTTTGGCCGCCAACGCCGAAGGCAAAGGC